>SLRI01000141.1 GCA_007131045.1 Rhodospirillales bacterium | reverse complement strand
ACGAACATCGCGAGCACGAAGACGCAGGCCTCGATCAGCACGAGATCGCGGCTGCTGATCGCCTGGATGACCAAGAGCCCGATGCCGGGCCAGGCGAAGACGGTCTCGACCACGAGCGAGCCGTTGACCAGCGAGTTGGTCTCGTCGCCGGCCAGGGTCAGCAGCGGCACGGCGGCGTTCTTGAAGGCATGCAAAAAGACGCGGCGCTCGGACATGCCCTTGGCTCGCGCGGTCTTGATGTAGGGCTTGGCGTACTCGTCCAGCATGGCGCTGCGGGTGAACTGGGCGACCCGGCCGATGGTCCGGAACGACAGCGTCACCGCCGGCAATATCAGGTGCGCGAAGGTCCCGGACCCACCGGTCGGCAGCCAGCCGAGCCAGACGGCGAAGGCCAGGATCAGCATCAGCGCCAGCCAGAAATCGACGACCGACACACCACCGAGGCTCAAGACGTTGATCACCCGGTCGACCAGGCTGCGTGGCTTGAGCGCGGCCAGGCTGCCCAGCACGATCGCGGTCGGCATCGAGATCACCAGGGCAGCCAGCGCCAGGATGCCGGTATTCGGCAGGCGCTCGAGGATGATCTCCATCACCGGCCTGCCCTGCCGGAACGAATCGCCGAACGCCTCGAACACTGCCCGCCTGCCGAACTCCAAGAGCTGCACCAGAATGGGGTCGTTCAGGCCGAGCGCGTCACGCAGCTCACGGCGCGCACTTTCGGAGGCATCCACCGGCAACATCACCAGCGTCGGATCGCCGATCACCCGGCTCGCGAAGAAGATGAGGATCAAGAGGAGAACGAGCGCCACCAGCGAGACGGCGGCACGATTGATGATGTATCTCGCCATCGAAGGCTTTTCCGGACCGCTAGCGGCAGTGCTGGTCGAAACCGGGGCCGGGCCTCGGCGTGGCGAGAGCCCGGCCCCGGCGATGGTCGGCCTCGCTCAGCGGCGCTGGAACTCGCGCGCGTAGAGCCACATGTCCTGGCGCGGCGCCCAGTCGACCCGGTCGCCGACGCCGTGGAAGATGCGCAGCTCGTTCAACGGAATGAACATCAGGTGGTTCATGTCCTTGTTGAAGTCGCGGAGCAGCTCCTGCATCGCCACCTCGCGCTCGGCGTCCGGCAGCGACATCGCCTCGCGGGCACGCGCCTCGAGCTCGGGCTGGCACTCGATGTTGACACCGCCAGGGCAGAAGAGGTGCGACTGCACGGTGCGGCCGGCATCGAACAGGTCGTTGGGCCAGCGCAGGAGGAAGAGTGCCGCGCGCCCCTCCTCGTAGGTGTCGCTGCCGCCGACGAAGATCGCGTTGTAGGCCGCACTCTCCATCATATCGGCGCTGATGTCGAAGCCGAGATCGGTCCAGCCGGCCTGCAGCACCTCGAGCACCAGCTCGTCGCCGGCGAAGGAGGCCCGGCGGCCGAGCAGCGAGACGGTGAGGCTGGTATCCACGCCGTCGGCCTCGGCCTCCTGGATCAGCTCGCGGGCTCGGTCGGGATCGTAGGGGAAGGGCTCGAGATCCTCGATGAAGCCCAGGGCCCCCATGACGTCGAGCTGGCTCGCCGGCGGCGCCCCGCCGAGCAGCGCCTGGCCGATGCCGTCACGATCGATCGAGATCGCCAGAGCTTCGCGAATCCGCGGATCGCCGAGCGTCGGGTGGGGCGTGTCGATGCGCACGTAGCTGACGATCGGGCTCGGCCCCTCGACGCAGTTGTCGCCGAGCTGCGAGGCGCATTCCTCGGCCGGCAGGTCCCAGGCGAAGTCCGCCTCGCCCGCGCGCACCGCCGCGATCCGGCTCGACACCTCGGGGCGGATCAGGAACTGCACGCGGTCGAAATCGGGCGTGTGCTCGATGTCGTCGGAGTCGAGCCCCCACCAGTCCGGATTGCGTTCCAGCGTATAGCCCGCCCCGCGGTCCCAGCTGACGAACTTCCAGGCGCCGGTCCCGATCGGGGTGTCGCCGAACGTTTCCGGACGCTCGGTGAGCTGCTCCATCGAGCTGATGCCGGCGGTGAAGATGTGGCCGAGCAGCAGCGGCTTGAGCTGCTCGGAGACGATGTCGATCGTATAGTCATCGACCACCACCGCCTCGAACGGGATGGCGGCACGGGTCGAGATCGGCGCATAGACCGGATCGTTGCGGTTCTCGGCCGAATAGGTGTCGTTGATCGAGAAGGCCGCAGCCTCGGCATTGAACGGCGAGCCGTCGTGGAAGGTGACGCCCTCGCGCAGATGGAAGCGCCAGGTGGTGTCGTCGATCTGCTCCCAGTTCGTGGCGAGGCCGGGGATCAGGTTGCCGGTGGCGGGGTCGCGATCGAGCAGCGGCTCGTGGACGTTGCGCAGAACCAGCGCCGTCTGGGCCTGATAGCCCCAGGGCGCGGCCAGCGTCGGAAACTCGTCCGGGATGGCGATGACCAGCTCCTCGGCCATCGCCGGCGCGCTGAGCGCCAAAGCCAGCGCCATCGTGAGGCCGATCCCGCTGGCCCAGTGTCGGCGACGGCGCCCTGCGGCCTCGTGGGCATGATCGTGGTCGTGCATGATAGCTCCCCTCACTTCTTTATTGGTTCGCGTGGTCGTCGACGCTCGAGGTGGTGATCCGACCCTCGGCCCGCTGGTGGCGTGGTTCGGCAGCCGGCGGCGTCTCGATGGGCCCGGCATAATGGCAAGCACTCGGATGGTCAAAACCGCGCGGCTCGAGCGCCGGCCGCTCGCGGCGGCAACGATCCTCGACACGCCAGCAGCGGCTCGAGAAGCTGCAGCCCGGCGGCGGTGCCATAGGGTCCGGCAATTCGCCCGCCAAGACGATGCGCCGGCCGGCTGCGGTGTCCACGTCGTCGATGCTCGGCACGGCCGACAGAAGCGCCTGCGTATAGGGATGCGAGGCCTGCTGGTAGACCTCGGTGTCGCTGCCGATCTCGACGATGCGGCCGAGATAGAGCACGGCGACGCGGTGCGAGATGTGCTTCACCACCGAGAGGTCGTGCGCAATGAAGAGGTAGGAGATCTCGAGCTCGCGCTGCAGCCGGGTCAAGAGGTTGATGACCTGGGCCTGGATCGAGACGTCGAGGGCGGAGACCGGCTCGTCGCAGACGATCAGCTTGGGCTCGAGCGCCAGGGCGCGGGCGATGCCGATGCGCTGGCGCTGGCCGCCCGAGAACTGGTGCGGGTAGCGTTGGCCGGCATCGACCGGCAGGCCCACCTGGTCGAGCAGCTCGCGGGTCCGCGCCGCCCAGCGCTGGCGCGGCACGAGGTCGTCGTGCACCACCCAGGGCTCCTGGATCAGTTGCTCGACGGTCATCCGCGGGCTGAGCGACGAATAGGGGTCCTGAAAGACCATCTGGATCTCGCGCCGAAGGCCGCGCCACTCCTTGCGCGAAAGGTGCGAGATGTCCTGGCCGCGATAGCGGATGCGCCCTGCCGTCGGCGTCTCGAGCCCGACCAGGAGCCGGCCGATGGTCGACTTGCCCGAGCCGGTTTCACCGACCAGCCCCAGTGTCTCGCCCTCGGCCAGATCGAAACTGACATCGTCGACCGCGTGGACGACGCCCCGGTTACGGCGAAAAAGGCCCGGGCGCTCGACCGGAAAGTGCTTTGTCAGGCCCTCGACTTGCAACAGCGGCTCAGGCACCGGCCAAAACCCGCTGGCGGCGATCGGCCAATTCCTCGAAGAAATGACAGGCGCTCTGCTGCTGGTCGTCGACACGCTGCAACGCCGGCCGCTCCTCGAGGCAACGCGCACGGTCGCGCGAATGGGCGCAGCGGGGCTGAAACGCGCAGCCCGGCGGCAGGTTCGCGAGGTCGGGCGGCTGACCCGGAATGGCGGGCAGCTCGAGGGCATCGCGAGACCGCGACGGCACCGATTCGAGCAGCCCGATGGTATAGGGGTGCGACGGCCGCTGGAAGACCGTGCGCGCCGGCCCGAGCTCGACCAGCCGGCTCGCATACATCACCGCCAGCCGGTCGGCATGGGCGGCGACCAGGCCGAGATCGTGGGTGATCAAGATGAGCGCCGCACCGGTCTCGGCCTGCAGCTTGGCCAAGAGCTCCATGATCTGCGCCTGCACCGTGACGTCGAGCGCCGTCGTCGGTTCGTCGGCGATGATCACGGCGGGATCGAGGGCGATCGCCATGGCGATGGCGATCCGCTGGCGCATGCCGCCGGAGAGCTGGTGCGGATAGTCGCCGGCGCGCTGCCGGGCATTGGGGATGCCGACCCGATCGATCAGCTCGACGGCGCGCGCCAGGGCGGCGCGCTTGCCCAGCCCCTGATGCGCGCGGAAGAGCTCGGCCAGCTGGTAGCCGACGCTGAAGCCCGGGTTGAGGGCCGCGAGCGCGTCCTGAAAGACCATGCCGATCTCGCGCCCACGCACCTCCCGGGCCAGCCGGCCGCCATCGGCGAGCAGGCTCTGGCCCAAAAAACGGATGTCGCCCTTGGTGATCTCACCCGGCGGGATGTCGACCAGGCCGATGATGGCGTGCGCCGTGACGCTCTTGCCGGAGCCGGATTCCCCGACGATCGCGAGAGTCTCGCCGGCCTCGACGGCGAAGCTGACGCCGCCCACCGCCTGCAGCGCCCGGCCCTCGGCGTTGAAACGAATCCAGAGGTCCTCGACCACCAGGACCGGCGGCCGCGGATCGTTCGGGCGCGAATTCAGCAACTGCCTCCCCATCGACAACGACGCCAGTCTTGGCCATTTCGCGCCGAGGTGCAACGGCTTCTGCGGCGCGTGTGCGCCGTGGATCGCGCGCCGGGTCTCGAACAGGCTCTAAGGCCGAACGAAAGCGGCTTGCGATTCGCGCACGGCGTCGGTCAGGAAATCGGCGGCGGCGCGGACCCGGGCGACGTCGCGCAGGTTCTCGTGGATCGCCAGCCAGTAGGCGCGGACGACCCGCAATTCGGGCAGGACGCGAACCAGCTCGTGTGCGCCGGCCAGGTAGTCGTGCAGGGCACCGATCCCGGCGCCGGCGCGCACCGCCTCGACCTGGCCGATCGCACTCGAGAGCTCGAGGGTCGAGCGCCAGCCGCGCAGGAATTCGCCGGTATAGTCGAGTGCCGGTGCGGCGATCAGGTCGTCGACCCAGCCGACCAGCCGGTGGCCGGCGAGATCGGCGGGCGCTTCGGGCGTGCCGTGGGCGGCGAGGTAGGCCGGTGCCGCAAAGAGACCGAGCGTGTAGTCGGTGAGCTTGGCGGCGACCAGGCGGCCCTTCTCGGGACGGCCGACCATGACGGCGAGATCCGCCTCGCGCCTCGACAACGAGAAGCCGCGCGGGGTCGGCACCAGCTGCACCACGAGATCGGGGTGACGCTCGGCCAGCCGGGCGAGGCGCGGGGCCAAGAACCCGACGCCGAAACCGTCGGGGGCACCGATCCGGACGACGCCGGCCGCGGCGGCATCCGTTCCCTGCAGCCGGGCCTGGACGCCGAGCATCTCGGTCTCGACCCGCTCCAGGGTCTCGAGCAGGGCAGCACCGGCATCGGTCAGCTCAGAGCCGTGGGTCCGCCGCACCAGCAACTTGGCGCCGAGCGCCGTCTCCAGCGCCGCCATGCGCCGGCTGAGCGTCGCCTGGTTGACGCCCAGCGCCCGAGCGGCACCGAGCAGCTGTCCGGCGCGGGCCACGGCGAGGAACAGGCGCGCATCGTCCCAGTCCGGCCGGCCGAGAGTGAATGGCGTTTTCTGCATATCAGTTCTTCATATTGGAGAATTGCCATTCAATAGATACAATGCGACCTGATGCGCAGCAACGACGGGGGAAACGATGACCGATCTCAGCCACTACGTCTCGGGTGCCAGGGTCCAGGGCCGCTCGGGCCGCTTCGCCGACGTCTTCGATCCGGCGATCGGCACGGCCGAAAACCGCGTGCCGCTGGCATCGAGCGAGGAGGTCGCCGAGGTGGTGGCGGCAGCCAAGGCGGCGTGGCCGGCCTGGGCGAAGACGCCGCCCTTGCGCCGGGCGCGCATCCTCGACCGGTTCAAGTTCCTGTTGCAGGAGAATGCCGACAAGATCGCCGAGCTGATCACCGCCGAGCACGGCAAGACCCACGAGGATGCGCTGGGCGAGGTCACCCGCGGCCTCGAGGTGGTCGAGTTCGCGGTCGGCATCCCGCACCTCTTGAAGGGCGAGGTGACCGAGAATGTCGGCACCAACGTCGACAGCCACTCGCTCCGCCAGCCGCTCGGCGTGGTCGCCGGCATCACGCCGTTCAACTTCCCGGCAATGGTGCCGATGTGGATGTTCCCGGTGGCGCTGGCCTGCGGCAACTGCTTCGTCTTGAAGCCTTCCGAGCGCGATCCCTCGGCCCCACTCTTGATCGCCGAGCTCTTGAGCCGGGCGGGCGTGCCGGACGGTGTGTTCAACGTCGCCAACGGCGACAAGGAAACGGTCGACGCGCTGCTCGCCCACCCGGACGTCAAGGCGGTCAGCTTCGTCGGCTCCACGCCGATCGCCCGCTACATCTATGCGACCGGCACGGCGCACGGCAAACGGGTGCAGGCGCTGGGCGGTGCCAAGAACCACGCGATCATCTTGCCTGACGCCGACCTCGACATGGCGGTGGGGGCGCTGATGGGTGCGGCCTACGGCTCGGCCGGCGAGCGCTGCATGGCGATCTCGGTGGCGGTGCCGGTGGGCGAGCCGACCGCGAACGCGCTGATCGAGAAGCTGGTGCCGAAGATCGAGGCGCTGAAGATCGGCCCGGGCGCCGACCCTGCCTCGGATATGGGGCCCCTGGTCACCGCCCAGCACCTGGCCAAGGTCCGGGGCTATATCGACCAGGGGGTCGCCGAGGGCGCCGAGCTCGTCGTCGACGGGCGCGGCTTCAAGCCGCCGCAGGGCTACGAGAACGGCTACTACATCGGCGGCTCGCTGTTCGACCGGGTGACCCCCGAAATGAGCATTTGGAAGGAGGAGATCTTCGGCCCGGTTCTCTCCGTCGCTCGGGCCAAGAACTACGCCGAGGCGGCCGATCTGGTGGCCCGCCACGAGTACGGCAACGGCGTTGCGGTCTTCACCCGCGATGGCGACGCGGCGCGGGCCTTCGCGCACGAGGTCGAGGTCGGCATGGTCGGCGTCAACGTGCCGATCCCGGTGCCGATGGCGTTCCATTCGTTCGGCGGCTGGAAGGCCTCGCTCTACGGCGACCACCACATGCACGGCCCCGAGGGCGTGCGCTTCTACACCCGCCTGAAGACCATCACCACCCGCTGGCCCACCGGCATGCGCGCCGAGGCCGAGTTCGTCATGCCGACCATGGGCTGAGCGACGAGGGGCGCCCCGCTAACGGCCGCAGCGCCGAAGTCGGGCGGCAACAAGCTCGCTCGCGACTAGCCCTTGACGGCACCCGACAGCAGCCCTTCGACGACGTAGCGCCAGACGATGACCACGAGCAGCAGGGTCGGGATAATGGCAATGAAGATGGCGCTGTTGAGCAGGCTCCAAGAGACGTCGGTATTGCGGGCGAGGGACGCCATGACGACCGAGAGGGGGCGGCTGCGGGCATCGCCCGAGAGCACCATGGCGAAGATGAACTCCGTATAGGAGAGCATGAAGGCGAAGAGGCCGGTGGCGCAGACCGGCGGCAGGGCGAGCGGCAAGGCGATGCGAAAGAAGCTCTGGAAACGGTCGCAGCCGTCGATGAGGGCCGCCTCGAACAGTTCCTTGGGCATCTT
>SLRI01000588.1 GCA_007131045.1 Rhodospirillales bacterium | reverse complement strand
ATCCTGCGCGGCATCGATCTCCGGCTCGACCCGGACGATCGGATCGCGCTCTTGGGCGCCAACGGCAACGGCAAGTCGACATTGGCCAAGCTTCTCTCCGGCCAGCTCGAGCCCGAAGCCGGCCAATTGCAGCGCAGCGCCGGTCTCAGGATCGGCTTTTTCGCCCAGCACCAGGCCGAAGACCTGGTCAGCGACGAGACCCCCATCCAGCACCTGCAGCGAGCCCTGCCCGACGAACGGCAGGAGCGGCTGCGGTCGATGCTCGGCGGCTTCGGCCTCACCCAGGCGCGGGCGGAGACCAAGGCCGGCCATCTCTCGGGCGGCGAGAAGACCAGGCTCTGCCTCGCGCTGGTCGCGGTGCAGAAGCCGCAGCTCCTGATCCTCGACGAACCCTCGAACCATCTCGACATCGACAGCCGCGAAGCGCTGATCGAGGCGATCAACGCCTTTCCCGGTGCCGTCATCCTGATCAGCCACGACCGCCATCTGGTCGAGATGACCGCGGACCGGCTCTGGCTGGTCAAGGACGGCCGGGTGCGGGTCTACGACGAGGACCTCGACACCTACCGCAAGGAGCTGCTGGCCGGCGAGGACGACGGCAGGCGTCCGGCGAAGTCGGGCAACGGCAAGGTTGCGCGGCCGCTCGCCGCCGCTGAGCGGCGGCAGAAGCTGGCACCTTTGCGCAAGACCGCCAAGGTGATCGAGGACGAACTCCTGCGGCTGCAGCAGAGGAAACGGGGCATCGAGCGCAAGCTCGCCGATCCCGCGACCTATGCAGCCGCCACCGACATCGCCGGACTCGAGCGCGAGCGTCAGCGGCTGGAGGCCGCGATCGCCGACGCTGAGGAGCGCTGGCTCGAGGTCGAGGGCGAGATCGAGGCCGTCGGCTGAATGTCACATCGAGGCGAGCGCCATTGATCCTCGCCGCGCCCGGCCCACTTGGCCGGCGACCATCGCTCGAGAAAGGCAGAAAATCCCGTGATCGACCTCTACTACTGGCCGACCCCCAATGGCCACAAGATCACCATGTTCCTCGAGGAGACCGGCCTCGACTACACCATCCACCCGATCGATATCGGCAAGGGTGAGCAGTTCGATCCGGCGTTCTTGAAGATCGCCCCCAACAACCGGATGCCGGCCATCGTCGATCGGGCGCCGGCGGACGGCGGCGAGCCCGTCTCGGTGTTCGAATCCGGCGCCATTCTGCTCTATCTCGCCGAGAAGACCGGGCAGTTCATCTCGGGCGACCTGCGCGGCCGGGTCGAGGCGCTGCAGTGGCTGTTCTGGCAGATGGGCGGCCTCGGGCCGATGGCCGGACAGAACCACCACTTCGTCCAGTACGCGCCGGAGCAGCTGCCCTATGCGATCAAGCGCTATGTCGACGAGACCAACCGGCTCTATGGTGTGCTGAACAAGCGGCTGGCCGATCGGCCGTTCGTCGCCGGCGAGGCCTATACCATCGCCGACATGGCGAGCTATCCCTGGACCGTCGGGCACGAGCGCCAGCAGCAAAGGCTCGAGGACTTTCCGCATCTCGAGCGCTGGTTTCGAACGATCGAAACGCGCCCGGCCACCGTTCGTGCCTACGAACTCGGCCCCAAATACCGAACCGCGCCGACCATGGACGAGGCCGCCAAGAAAATTCTCTTCGGCCAAACGGCGAAAAACCTGGGCTGACCACTGCCGAGCGCGACGGCAGGGGCTTCAGCCGGCCGTCGCGTGTAGTCCGGTCGACACCGCGTGGCGTTCGGCGTCCGCCTCGAGGTGGCGGGTGCAGGCGGCGAACGGCACGGGCTTGGCGAAGAGGTAGCCTTGAGCCGCGTCGCAGCCTTCCTGGACGAGGAAGCGATGCTGATCCGGGGTTTCGACCCCTTCGGCGAGAACCCGCTTGCCGAAGGTCCGGGCGAGGTGAATGATCACCTTGACCAGCGCCTCGTCGACCTCCTCGCGGCCGATGCCCTGGGTGAAGGACTTGTCGATCTTGATTTTCTGCACCGGCAGTCGCTTCAGATAGGCCAAAGACGAGTAGCCGGTGCCGAAATCGTCGATGGCGAGGCCGACGCCCATCTCGGCGAGCTGGTCGAGCGAGCGGCGCATCATCAGCTCGGAAGGGTCGACGAACAGGCTCTCGGTGAGCTCGAGTTCGAGCCGATCGGCGGCCAGGTCGTTCTCGGCGAGCGCCTGGGCGACGATTTCGGGCAGGTTCTGCTGGCGCAACTGGGCGGCCGAGATGTTGATCGCCATGGCGATGTCGAGGCCCATCGTCTGCCAGCTCTTGACGGTGCGACAGGCTTCGTGGATCAGCCAGGTGCCCATCGGCTTGATCAGGCCCGAGGCCTCGGCGATCGGGATGAAGGTGGTGGGCGGAATCAGCCCGCGCTCCCTGTGGGTCCAGCGCATCAGCGCCTCGACCCCGACGATGCGGCCGGTCGAGAGATCGATCTGCGGCTGGTAGTGCAGGCTCAGCTCGCCTGCCTCGAGCGCTTCCTGGAGATCGCGCTCCATGTCCTTGCGGAACTGCATGGCAACGATCATGCCGCGATCGAAGAGGCGGCAGCGTCGGCCGCCGGCGCGCTTGGCATCGTCGACGGCCATCTCCGCACAGCGCATCAGGCCTTCGAAATCGCTGCCGTGGTCCGGGTAGAGCGCGATGCCGACGCTCGCCGAGGGGCGCATCTCCTGCTTGGTGGCCTTGCCGAGACGGATCGGTCGGCCGATCCGATCCAGCGCGGCGACGGCGGCGATCTCGGCATCGGCGATGCCCGCGACATGGCGGCGGACGATGACGAAGCGATCGCCGTCGAGGCGGAAGACACCATCCCGGGCGATGCCCTCCAGCCTTCGGGCGGCGATCCGCAACAGCTGGTCGCCGAGCGCATAGCCGTGAATGCCGTTGATGTCCTTCATCCGGTCGATGTCGAAAGCGATCAGCGCCAGACGCTCTTCCTGCCCCGTTGCCTCCGTGATCAGTCGGCCGAGCGTGGCGGCGAGGCAGTCACGGCCCGGCAGATCGGTCAACGGGTCGAGATCGCGGTGCCGGCGCAGGGCGTTGGGTCGCCGGTAGAGGGGAACCACTGGCACGCTCGGCGCGCCGACCGACCCCTCGGGCCGGCGCAGCTCGAGGTCACGGCCCGGTGCACTCGGTGCCACCCTCGGCCCTGAGCCGTTGCCGGCGCGCGCGGCACCGACCATGCCGTAGCCCACAGCGAGCAGGGCGAGGGCGACGAACGGGACGAGCGGCAGCACTGCGCCCACCGCCAGATGCACGGCGGCGGCGGCGACCGCGTTGAAGGTGCCGAAGACGATCAAGAGCCGATGCTGATCCGCAGCTTGCGGTCGTCCATGCCGGCCGTCATCGGGTGGCCTATCGTCTCGATCGCCTTCGATCATCGCTGCCACACGTGTTCCTCTTGCTTTTTTGGTGCCCGCCCACCGCCAACGGCGCCGTGTACCGACCACCCGCTGTCTGGCGCTGTCGCCACTGTGTCATCGGCGATTCTATCGACCGATGGATCGGTGGACGGTATGCTGCGCAATAAACCTGCGATTATCAAGTTTTTCAATAAGACAGCTTAAGGTTGATTGAACCGAGTGTCCCCCCGCGACCACGTTCGGTTCGCCGCCCACTGGCCGATTGCTTGGGGCACCAGCGGTAGGCTGCTCCGCCCGATGCCCGGCAGCGCCGGCCCGCCGGCCGTGCCGTCGGCGGAATCAAGGCAGAATGTGACGCGTTTTTCGGTAGGCAAGCACGAGCCCTGAGGCTCTCTTGGCGCTGGTCGACGGCGCTCGCGGGCACCGATCGGCGGCGCACGGAAGCGAGGGGAATCGATGGCCGAGATGTCGAGCGATATTGCCATAGCGAGAGCCGCCACCATGCGGCCGATCCAGGCGGTGGCCGAGGCGCTCGGGGTTCCCGAGCCCGCACTGCACGCGCACGGCCGGCATATCGCCAAGGTCGACCTCGGCTGGATCGAGAGCCTCGAAGACCGCCCGGACGGCAAGCTGATCCTGGTCACCGCCATCAACCCGACGCCGGCCGGCGAAGGCAAGACGACGACCACGGTGGGGCTCGGCGACGGGCTCAACCGAATCGGCAAGCGGGCAATGATCTGCCTGCGGGAGCCGTCGCTCGGCCCCTGCTTCGGGATGAAGGGCGGGGCCGCCGGCGGCGGCTATGCCCAGATCGTGCCGATGGAGCAGATCAACCTGCACTTCACCGGCGACTTCCACGCCATCGGCGCAGCCCACAACCTGCTCTCGGCGCTGCTCGACAATCACATCTACTGGGGCAATCGCCTGTCGATCGACGAGCGTCGGGTGGCCTGGCGCCGGGTGGTCGACATGAACGACCGGGCGCTGCGCTCGATCGTCTCGAGCCTCGGCGGCGTGGCCAACGGCTTTCCCCGGGAGGACGGCTTCGACATCACCGTCGCGTCCGAGGTCATGGCGGTCTTCTGCCTCGCCACCGATGTCCGCGATCTGGAGCAGCGGCTGGGCCGGATGGTCGCCGCCTACACCCGCGACCGGCGGCCGGTGACCGCGGCCGAGCTCGAGGCGCCTGGGGCGATGACGGTGCTCCTCAAGGATGCGCTGATGCCCAACCTCGTGCAGACGCTGGAGAACAACCCGGCCTTCGTCCACGGCGGCCCCTTCGCCAATATCGCGCACGGCTGCAACTCGGTAATGGCGACCCGAACCGCATTGAAGCTCGCCGACTACGTGGTGACCGAGGCCGGCTTCGGCGCGGACCTGGGTGCCGAGAAGTTCTTCGACATCAAGTGCCGCAAGGCCGGCCTCGAGCCCGCGGCCGCGGTCATCGTGGCGACCGTTCGAGCGCTGAAGATGCACGGCGGCGTGCCCAAGGAGGGGCTCGGGGCGGAAAATCTCGAGGCGGTCGAGGCCGGGCTCGCCAACCTCGCCCGGCATGTCACCAATGTCCGCAAGTTCGGCGTGCCGGCGGTGGTCGCCATTAACCAGTTCACCACCGACAGCGAGGCCGAGCACGCGCTGATCCGGGATTATTGCCGCAACGAGCTCGGGGTCGAGGCGATCGTCTGCTCGCACTGGGCGAACGGCTCGGCCGGCACCGAAGACCTCGCACGCTTCGTCGCCGAACTCGCCGAAGCGCCGCACCCGCTCGACGGCCGCGGCTTTCGCCACCTCTACCCCGACGACATGCCGCTCTGGACCAAGATGCGGACCATCGCCACCGAGATCTACGGCGCCTCGGACATCATCGCCGACAAGACCGTCCGCGCCCGGTTCCGCGAGCTCGACGAAGCCGGCTACGGCCGATTTCCGATCTGTGTCGCCAAGACCCAGTACAGCTTCTCGACCGATCCCAACCTCAAGGGCGCGCCCACCGGCCACGTCGTGCCGATCCGCGAGCTCCGCCTCTCCGGTGGTGCGGAATTCCTCGTGGTCGTCTGCGGCGAGATCATGACCATGCCGGGCCTGCCGAAAAATCCGGCGGCGCACCAGATCCGGCTCGACGAGACGGGGGCGATCGAGGGGCTGTTCTGACGCCGCGACTGTTCTGACGCTGCGCGGCGTCATTCGACCGTCTGCGGCGCGCCGAAGACCGGGCCCATGGCGCAACGCAGCCCGGCTTTGGCGAGACGTTCGAGCTCGGCCATGCCGCGAACGCCGGTGACGACCACGGCGCGGCCTTCCGCCTGCAGGGCTCGGACCGCCTCGAGCCCGTCGAGAGCCGCGGCCGCCCTGACGAAGACCCGCTCGATCACCGCCGGCAGCGCTGCCGCCGGTAGCCGCTCGACCCCGAGGGCGACCTCGACCCGAAGCCGGCCGAGCCGCTCCAGGATCGCGGCATCCGGCAGATCGGCGAGGTCGTCGAGCAGCAGGACGAGCGGCGGGACGGTCGCCACGGCATCGCCGCTGTAGCGCTCTAGCGTCTCCCAGACGCGGCTGCGGGTGCTCGCGAGGAGGCTGCGGATGCCTGCCACCGGCACGATCACCGCGGTGCTCGAATGCCGCCAGCCCAGCCGCCGGCCATGCGCGACCGCTCGCTCGAGGCGAACCGTGTCGTTCGCCGGCGCTGTCGGCGCAGCCTCGCCGGGGGGTTGGTCGAGCAGCAGGCCGGCGAGCCGGCCGGCCTCGAGATCCAGCATCGGCCAGGCCCGCAGGCGCAGGGGAGGCCCCGTCGGGTGCTCGGGCACGGTTGGTGCCACGTCCCGCCACCAGCGCTTCAGTCGCCGGCCGAAGAAGCGGCCGGGCAGGGGCAACGAACCGGGGCTCGAAAAATCGTGGCCGCTGGCCAATATCGGCTTGGCGTAGCGGATGGCAGCCATCACCACCACCGCCACGATCCCGAAGATGATCAACCAGAGCGCGTTCATGTCTGCCGACCAGCGGCTCCGAAAGCAAATTGTCCAACCAGGGAGCCGTCCGGCCCGAGCGCGCACCATGCCAGCCGTTTGCTTCGATTTGCTTAACGCGCCCCATTTTTTTGCGGCGCCGCGGGCGTGACGGCAGCACTGCTGCCCGAGCCTTTCCCGGGCTGGTTCGCCGCGCGTGGCTGGCAGGCACGGCCGCACCAGCTCGCCATGCTGGAGGCGGCAGCCGCCGGCCGGGACACGCTGCTCATCGCCCCCACCGGCGGCGGCAAGACCCTGGCGGGCTTCCTGCCGAGCCTAGTCGAATTGACGCGGGCACCGCGGCCGGGACTGCACACGCTCTACGTCTCGCCGCTGAAGGCGCTGACCACCGACATCGCGCGCAATCTGGCGGTGCCGATCGAGGAGATGGCGCTGCCGGTGAGCTTTGCCGTGCGCACCGGCGACACCCCGGCCAATCGCCGCAAGCGTCAGCGGACGCATCCGCCGCACATCCTGCTCACCACGCCCGAATCGCTGGCCCTGCTGCTCAGCTACGAGGATGCGCCCGCCTACTTCGCCGGCCTGCGCTCGGTCATCCTCGACGAGTTGCACAGCATCGCCGAGAGCAAGCGCGGCGCACTCCTGGCCCTCGGCATGGTCCGACTGCGCGGACTGGCACCCCGAGCGCGATTCGTGGGATTGTCCGCCACGGTCGCCGATCCGCCGCAGCTGCTGCGCTTCTTGACCCCTGAGACCGGAAGATCCCACATCGTGGAAGCCGGTCCCGGCGCCGATCCGCTAATCGAGATCGAGCTGCCGGAGGGCCGCATGCCGTGGGCCGGGCACATCGCGCTCTACGCCGCCGATGCGGTCTACGCCCGGATCGCGGCGGTCAAGACGGCGCTGGTCTTCGTCAACACGCGAGCCCAGGCGGAGCTCTTTTTCGCGGCACTCTGGCGGGTCAACGACGCCAATCTCGCCATCGCCCTGCATCACGGCAGTCTCGCCGTCGAGCAGCGGCGCCGGGTCGAGGCGGCGATGGCCGAGGGGGCGCTGCGTGCTGTCGTCTGCACCTCCTCGCTCGATCTCGGCATCGACTGGGGTGACGTCGATCTCGTGGTCCAGGTGGGCGCGCCCAAGGGCTCGTCCCGGCTGCTGCAGCGGATCGGCCGGGCCAACCACCGGCTCGACGAGGCGAGCCGGGCGGTGCTGGTTCCAGCCAACCGCTTCGAGCTGCTCGAATGCCGGGCTGCGCTGGATGCGGTGCGCGCCGGCACGCTCGACGGCGCACCGCAGCTCGTCGCGGCCCTCGATGTCCTGGCCCAGCACGTCACGGGTGTGGCCTGCAGCGGTCCGTTCGACGCGGATGCGCTGT
>SLRI01000198.1 GCA_007131045.1 Rhodospirillales bacterium | reverse complement strand
GGCGGCGAGCGCCGTCGAGCCGACCAGATCGACGAACATCACGGTGAGCTGGCGCCGCTCCACAACAGGATCGGGCGCAGGTTCAGACGTTCCCGGCGCCCTGCCGTTGCCGTCGAGCCGATGCAGCAGCTCGATCCGGCTGGTGACCTCGAGCTTGCGGTAGATGGTGTTGAGATGCGTGCGCACGGTCGCGGGCGAGATGTCGAGATCGCGCGCGATCTCCTTGTAGCTCAGGCCCTCGACGTAGAGCTCGGCGACCTCGCATTCACGAGCGCTCAGCGAGGTGCCGTGATTCGGGCCCCTCAAGGCGATTCCCCCCGGGTCGCGAACGTTCGACGGCAATGACGGACAAGCGAGCACGACCCTCGGCCTACGTCATCACCGCCGGCTTCACTACGCCAAATGACGGATACCACGGGCGCCCGTCCGATGCCAGCATCGCCGGACAACTTCACCTCGCGGAGGATCGTTCGATGACCACCCTCACTTTGAAGACGCTCGACGGCGGCCAGCGGACCATCGGCAACGGGGCACTCGACGCGCTCGGGCGTGATCTCGACGGCAGAGCCACCACACCCGGCGAGGCCGGCTACGACGACGCCCGCACCGTCTGGAATGCGATGATCGACCGCCGGCCCGGCGCCATCGTCCACTGCCGGAGCAAGGCCGACGTCGAAAGAGCCCTGGCGTTCGCCGCCGAGCACAAGCTCCTGACCGCAATCAAGGGAGGCGGCCACAACATCGCCGGCAACGCCGTCTGCGACGGCGGCCTCGTCCTCGACCTCTCGGCGATGAAGACTGTGACGGTGGACGCCGAGGCCAAGACGGCCCGCGTCGAGGCCGGTGCTCAGCTCGCGGACGTCGACGCCGCAACCCAGGCGCACGGCCTGGCCCTGCCGCTCGGCATCAACTCGACCACCGGCATCGCCGGCCTCACGCTCGGCGGCGGCTATGGCTGGCTGTCGCGCAAATTCGGCCTCACCATCGACAGCCTCGAAGGCGCCGACATCGTCACCCCCGACGGCCGAAGCCGCCGGGCGAGTGCGGCCGAGAACCCGGAGCTCTTCTGGGCGATCCGCGGCGGCGGCGGCAATTTCGGCGTGGTCACCAGCTTCGACTTCAGGCTGCATTCTGTGGGCCCCGAGGTGCTCTCCGGCCTGGTCGTTCACCCCTTCGCCGAGTCCGGCCGGCTGCTCCGCGAGTTCCGCAGGCTCGCCGCCGAAATGCCCGATGAGCTCACCGTCTGGTCGGCGATGCGCCAGGCGCCGCCCTTGCCCTTCCTGCCGGAGGAATGGCACGGAAAAGAGATTCTGATCTTCGCCGCCTGCTATGCCGGCGACATGGCCGAGGGCGAGAAGGCGCTGGCCCCCTTGCGCGCGCTGGGCAAGCCGATCGCCGACGTCATCAGCCCGCACCCTTACGTCGGCTGGCAGCAGGGCTTCGACCCGATGTTGACCCCAGGTGCCCGGAACTACTGGAAGTCGCACAACTTCGCTCAGATCGAGGACGGCCTGATCGACGTGCTGACCGAGGCCGTCGGACGCCTGCCGACACCCGAATGCGAAATCTTCATCGCCCAGCTCGGCGGCGCCACCAAGAGCACCGATCCCGCCGCCACCGCCTTCGCCCACCGCGGCGCCAACTACCTGATGAACGTCCACACCCGCTGGCGGGATGCGGCCGACGACACCCGCTGCATCGCCTGGGCGCGCGAGCTCTTCGACCGCACCAGCCGCTTCGCCACCGGCGGCGTCTACGTCAACTTCATGCCCGAGGACGAAACAGGGCGCGTCAAGAGCGCGTTCGGGGCGAGCTACGACCGCCTCGCCCGGGTCAAGGCCGAAGTGGATCCGGGGAACCTGTTGCGGATGAACATGAATATCCGGCCGGCAGCGTAAAAAAATACGGGGAGGCGGGGCCTCCCCGTGCCCCACCGATACTTTGCGCCGGTGCGGGCTGCGGCGTTATGGCGAGCGGACGGGGCAGGGGAGGCAGGCGTAGAAGCTCGGGCCTTCCTCCAGCGATGAAGTGGTGCCCCCTGTGGCGTCGCTCGACCTTCTCGTCCTCGGCCAGCTCGGCCTCGGCCTCCTGCTGCTGGTCGCCGGTGGCGACGGCTTCGTGCGCGGCTCGGTCGCCATCGCCCGACGGCTCGGCCTATCGCCGCTGTTGATCGGCCTCACCCTGGTCGGCTTCGGCACCTCGACCCCGGAGCTGCTGACCAGCGTCCAGGCCGCCCTCGCCGGCTCGCCCGGCATCGCCGTCGGCAATGTCGTGGGCTCCAACACGGCCAACATCCTCCTCATCCTCGGCCTCGCCGCCCTGGTCCAGCCGCTGCGCACCCAGCCCGAGGCCTTCAAGCGCGACGGCACCGTGGTGCTGCTCGCAGCATTGGCCTGCCTCGGTGTCGTCATGCTGGGCGAGATCGGCAGGCCCGCCGGCCTGGCACTGGTGGCCGGCCTCCTCGCCTATATCGGCTACACCTATTACCAGGAAACCCGCACTCCCGACGCCTCGGCGGCGATGCACGAAGCCGAAGCCGCGCTCGAGCCGCGCCCGCAACGCCTCTGGCTCGCCATCCTCTTCACCACTGGCGGCCTCGCGGCAGTCCTCTTGGGTGCCGGGCTCCTGGTCGAAAGTGCGATCGCGCTGGCCGCCTCGGCCGGCATCTCCGAGACCGTGATCGGCCTCACCGTCGTCGCCATAGGCACCTCGCTGCCGGAGCTCACCGTCTCGCTGGTCGCGGCCTTCCGCCGCCAGGCCGACGTCGCCTTCGGCAATATCGTGGGCTCGAATATTTATAACGTCCTGGGCATCCTCGGCATCACCGCTCTCGTCACGCCCGTTGCCGTGCCGGCCGAGATCATCCGCCTCGACATCTGGGTGATGCTCGCAGCCACCCTGCTGCTGCTCGGCTTCGCCGTCACCGGCTGGCGGGTCAGCCGCACCGAGGGCGCGGTGCTGCTCGCAGCATATGCCGCCTACCTCGCCACCCTCTTCGCCTGGGTCGCCTGACCACGCCGGTCTGGGCGGATCGGCGGGCCGGGAAGGTCGCAGCCGGCGGGCAAAAACCACCGGCGCGCCAGCCGCCGCTTTTAATGCGCTGCAGCAGGGCCTACCTCTGTCCCTATCGTCCCCTTGGAGACCCGAACCGCATGACCCCTTTCGCGATCGCCGGCATCCAGATGCACATCGCCGCCGTGCACTCCAACGTCGCCCCGATGCTGCACCGCCTCGACGTGCTGATGGCGCGCTTTCCCTGGACGCAGATGGTGCTGTTCAGCGAGCTCGCCCCCTTCGGCCCGCTGCCGCGCTACGCCCAGCCGCTCGACAACGACACCATCCAGCAGTTCCAGGAAGCCGCCCGCCGCTACCGGATCTGGCTGATCCCGGGCTCGATGTTCGAGAAGGCCGACGACGGCCGGATCTACAACACCTCTTCGGTGATCGACCCCGCGGGCGAGATCGTCACCCGCTACCGCAAGATGTTCCCGTTCCGCCCCTACGAGAGCGAGATCGCCGCCGGCACCGATTTCTGCATCTTCGACGTCCCCGGGGTCGGCCGCTTCGGGCTCTCGATCTGCTACGACATCTGGTTTCCCGAGACGACCCGCCAGCTCACCGCGCAAGGCGTCGAGATCCTGCTCCACCCGGTCCTGACCGGGACCACCGACCGCGACGCCGAGCTCGCGATCGCCCGCGCCACGGCGGCGCAGTTCCAGTGCTACGTCTTCGACGTCAACGGCCTGGCAGCGGGCGGCGTCGGCCAGTCCTGCGTCATCGATCCGGCCGCCACAGTGCTGCACCAGTCGGCCGGGCAGGAGGATTTCTTCCCGATCGAGGTTGACCTGGATCAAGTCCGCCGGCAGCGTGAAACCGGCATCAAGGGGCTGGGGCAGGTCTTGAAGAGCTTTCGCGACCGCTCGGCCGAGTTTTCGGTCTATGACCGGGCGAGCGGCACGGATGCTTATCTGCACAGCCTCGGGCCCTTGGTGATGCCGGGGCAGGGCTCGACCGCCGGGCTCGGTGCTGCGGATCCGCGAACGAGCGTCGAGGCGGCCGAGACCCCTGCGGTCACGGATGTGACACAACTGGTGGGCAGGGCCGCCAACGGCTAGCGCATCGCGGCGCAGAACAGCCGATCGACGCCTTGCCGATCAACAACGCCCTCGGGGCGACGGGGAGGCACGAGATGGGCTCGATGAGCGAACACTACAGCGCGGTGCAACTGCGCGTCGACCAATGGAGCGCCCTGCGCGAGGCGGCCGAAGCCCTGCAGCGCCAGCGCGAGGGCCGGGCCGCCGATCGAACGATCAAGCGCATCCGCGAGATCTTCGAATGCCTGTCGCCGATCGAGCCCTACTGGGCGTTCCCGGGCCCGCTCGCCTTCACCCATCTCCGCCGTCTCTTCGACAACGGCCAGATCGAGAACATGGCGTTCGCTGTTCGGCGGGTGACCCGCGCGCTGGCCTCGGGCGCCTACCGCAGGCGGACCATCCCGCTCGATCGCGACGACGCCGACCACGAGGAGAGCGAGGACGAGGCGCTGCACTCGCCCGAGATGCGGGCACTCGCCAAGCCCTATTTCGAGATTCTCATCGTCGACCGGCTGACCGACCAGCAGCAACGCTGGTTGAAGACCTCGATCCAGGCGATGCGCCGGCCGGAAGACCCCTTCGTCTACGAAGCCGTGGTGGTCCCCAGCCTCGAGGACGCGCTGATCGGCATCCTCTTCAACCACAACATCCAGGCGATCGTCGTCCGCCCGGGCTTGGCGCTCAAATCCACCAACGAGCTGCCGATCCTCACCCGCTTCCTCAACCGCGTCGGCGACGAGGACGTCGATGCGCTCAGGCCCGAGGATTACGGGCCGGAGCTCTGCCGGCTGATCGCCAAGGTCCGCCCCGAGCTCGATTCCTACCTGATCACCGACCGCTCGGTCGAGGAGATCGCCGGCAAGGACCTCGGCCTCTGCCGCCGCGTCTTCTACAACACCGAAGACTTCATGGAGCTGCACCTCAACATCCTGCGCGGTGT
Source organism: Rhodospirillales bacterium (assembly GCA_007131045.1). Taxonomy (GTDB): domain Bacteria; phylum Pseudomonadota; class Alphaproteobacteria; order Geminicoccales; family Geminicoccaceae; genus SLRI01. Next base: position 2,691 of record SLRI01000198.1, on the reverse strand, counting down.
CCAGGCGCGCTACCGCACCCCCTTCTTCACCGCCTTGAAGGAATATTCGCGCCAGCCGACCGGCGTCTTCCACGCCATGCCGATCAGCCGCGGCAAGTCGATCGCGCGTTCGCACTGGATCCAGGACATGGGCGCCTTCTACGGCCCCAACATCTTCCTGGCCGAAACCTCCGCCACCTCGGGCGGCCTCGACAGCCTGCTCGAGCCCGTCGGGCCCATCAAGGAAGCCCAGGAACTGGCGTCGCGCGCCTTCGGCTCGAAGCAGACCTTCTTCGCCACCAACGGCACCTCGACCTGCAACAAGATCGTGGTGCAGGCGCTGGTTCGACCGGGCGACATCGTGCTGGTCGACCGCGACTGCCACAAATCGCACCACTACGGCATGGTGCTCGCCGGCGCCCAGGTCGTCTATCTGGAGAGCTACCCGCTCGACCAGTACTCGATGTACGGAGCCGTCCCGCTGCGCGAGATCAAGGAAAAGCTGCTCGCACTCAAGGCCGCGGGCAAGCTCGACCGGGTGCGCATGCTGCTGTTGACCAACTGCACCTTCGACGGGCTGGTCTACAACGTCGAGCGGGTCATGGAGGAATGCCTCGCGATCAAGCGCGACCTGGTCTTCCTCTGGGACGAAGCCTGGTTCGCCTTCGCCCGCTTCGGCCCCACCTACCGCCAGCGCACCGGCATGAACGCCGCCAACGTGCTCCGCCAGCGCCTGCGCAGCCCGGAGCACCTGAAAGCCTACGAGAAGCAGCAGGCCAGGCTGAAGGACGCCGACGACGCCACGTTGTTGAAGACCCGCCTCGTCCCGCCGCCCGACGCCCGGGTCCGCGTCTACTCCACCCAGTCGACCCACAAGACGCTGACCGCACTCCGCCAGGGCTCGATGATCCACGTCAACGACCAGGACTTCAAGGGCGAGGTCGAGCAGAGCTTCCACGAAGCCTACATGACCCACACCTCGACCTCGCCCAACTACCAGATCATCGCCTCGCTCGACGTCGGCCGGCGGCAGGTCGAGCTCGAAGGCTTCGAGTTCGTCCAGCGCCAGGTCGAGGCGGCGATGTCGATGCGCCGGGCGATCTCGACCCATCCACTCCTGCAGAAATACTTCAAGGTGCTGACCGCCGGCGACATGATCCCCGAGGCCTACCGGGAGAGCGGGGTCACCTCCTACTTCGACCCGGAGCAGGGCTGGACCGACATCTGGGAATGCTGGGCCACCGACGAGTTCGTGCTCGACGCCACCCGGGTCACCATCACCGTCGGTGGCACCGGCTGGGACGGCGACACCTTCAAGACCGACATCCTGATGGACAAGTACGGCATCCAGATCAACAAGACGTCGCGCAACACCGTCTTGTTCATGACCAATATCGGCACGACCCGCTCCTCGGTCGCCTACCTGATCGAGGTGCTGGTCAAGATCGCGCAGGAACTCGACGAGCGGTTCGACGACGCGTCGAAGATGGAGCGGCTGTCGTTCGAGCGGCGGGTCACCAACCTGATGCAGAACGTCCCGCCACTGCCGGACTTCAGCCGCTTCCACGACGTCTTCAGGACCGACCAGGTGACGCCGGAGGGCGACATCCGCGGCGCCTTCTTCCTCAGCTACGATGCGAACAACTGCGACTATCTCGATCTGCACGGACAGATCGACAAGTTGATCGAGGGCGGCCGCGAAGTGGTCTCGGCGAGCTTCGTCATCCCCTACCCGCCGGGCTTTCCGATCCTCGTCCCGGGCCAAGTGATCAGCGCCGAAATCTTGGCCTTCATGCGCGCCCTCGATGTCAACGAGATCCACGGCTACCGCCCGGAACTCGGCCTTCGCGTCTTCACCGAGGCGGCCCTCGTCGAGCACGCCGGCACCATTCTGCCCAAAGCCGCCGAATAGCCGCCGACCCATTAAAAGGAATAACGTGATGAACGCCACCTCGGGTAAAGTCCTGCGCAACATCTCCGAGATCCGCCGCTACTTTCACCGCAACGATGACCCGATCTATTTCGTCTCGGCGACCAACTTCAACCTCCTGGGCCTCGACGAGTGGGTCAAGAACTTCAAGTACATCTGCTACATCGACTGCTACGACGGGCGCCACCCCAACGTCTTCTGCCCGTCCGAGCAGCCGCACGCCGAGTTCCAGTCGATCGAGGACATCAACAACTACCTGCTGCAGCACAAGGAAGTGGTCGATCTGATCAGGCGCCGGGGCGGCCAGCCCAAGTTCGTCTTCCTCATGTTCGACGAGGAGACCGAACGCCTGGCCAGGCAGCTCGGCGGCGAGGTCTGGTTCCCCGGGGCCGAGCTTCGCACCCGCTGCGACAACAAGATCGAGACCGTCCGCATCGGCAACAAGGCCGGCGTGCCGTCGGTGCCCAACACGCTCAGCGAAATCCGCGACTACGCGCACCTGCAAGAGATCTGCAACGGCGCCGACCTCGGCCACGATCTCGTCCTGCAATCCGCCTTCGGCGACAGCGGTCACACCACCTTCTTCATCAAGTCCGAAGCCGATTTCCGCCGCCACGAGCACGAGATCATCGGCGAGGGCGAGATCAAGATCATGAAGCGGATCGATTGCCGCGGCTCGGCGATCGAGGCCTGCGCCACCAAGGAGGGCACCATCGTGGGCCCCTTGATGACCGAGCTCGTCGGCTTCAAGGAGCTCACGCCTTATCGCGGCGGCTGGTGCG
>SLRI01000413.1 GCA_007131045.1 Rhodospirillales bacterium | reverse complement strand
GAGGGCCAGAGCGAGGCCAGCCCCGACAAGGTCTCGGATTCGGCCGATATCGACCAGCACACCAAGACCAACGCGATCAAGCTGCACCACGGCAGGCTCGATGCGAACAACAACTTCGTGAAGCCCGACGAGTGGATCTCGACCGAGGACGAGCCCGACCACCAGGAGCTCTGCGAGCGCGAGCAGGCGCTGTTCTTGGACGCCATCGTCGAGGACCGCGACTTGACCGAGAGCATGGCCGATGCGGTCAACAGCTTGCGCATCGTGCTGGCGGCCCAGCAGAGCATCGAGGAGGAGCGCGCGATCACGCTCTAGGCCGACCGAGGGTCTCGCCGATCGATCGGTTTTGACAGCGGGGCCGTCTTCGACCTAGGGACAAGGTTCTTCGTGGACGAAACAGGGGAGGGATCATCATGCACATCAAGAAGCTTCTTTCGGCCGCGGCTGCCGCGGTCATCGTCGCTGCCGCCTTCGATGCCGCGGCCCAGACGCTGCGCTTCGGCCACGCCAACGGCGAAGGCGAGATCGCGGCCGAGCTGTTCGAGGAGTTCGCCGAGCGGGTCGGGGCGCGGACCGAGGGGGCGGTCACCATCCAGATCTTCCCGAACGAGCAGCTCGGCAACGAGAACGAGCTCGTTCAGCAGGCCAAGGCTGGCGCCATCGACATCACCGCCCCATCGATGCCGTCGGCGAGCCTGCTGGTCCCCGCCCTCGAGATTCCCTCGGCCCCGTTCCTCTGGTCGAACTGGGAGGAGGCGCAGGCGATCATCATGTCGGACGCGATGCAGCCAGCCTTCGACGAGCTCGCCGAGCAGCACGATCTCCGGCCGCTCTCCAAGATCTGGTACTGGGGCTGGCGCAACTTCACCTTCGCCGGGCACGAGGTGCGCGGACCGGACGACATGGCGGGCTTGCGCGTGCGGGTGCCCGAGCAGCCGGCCTGGATCGGCATGGTTCAGGCCTTCGGCGCCTCGCCGACGCCGATCGCCTTCAGCGACGTCTATTCGGCCCTGCAGCAGGGCGTGGTGGACGGGCAGGAGAACCCGATCCCGACGATCTACACGCGGCGGTTCTTCGAGGTGCAGGACTACGTGGTGATGTCGCAGCACATGCTGCAGAACAACATGATGCTGATCAACACCAACAGCTTCGCCGGCCTCGACCACGACTACCAGCTGGTGCTGCTCGAGGAGGCGGCCCGGGTCTCGGCCCTCAACACCTCGATCCAGCAGCGGCGCGAGCAGCAGATGCTCGACGAGATCGACGCCGATGCGAACACCACGGTGATCTACGACGTCGATCGCGACGCCTTCGCCGAGCTGATGGTCGATGCCTATCCGACGATGGCCGAGCGCTGGGGCAGGGACAACTTCGATCGCGTCGTCGACGCGATCGAGGTCTTGCGCCAGCGCTGACGCCGGCACGCGGGGGAGGACGGCCGGGTGTGGCTGCTGCGCCGGCTCGATGACGGCATCGCCCGGGTGGAGGACCTGTTCCTCGCCCTGGCGACCGCCCTGCTCGGCGTCCTCCTCTTCGCCAACGTGCTGCTGCGCTACGTCTTCCGCAGCCCCTTCGCCTGGATGGAGGAGGGGGTGGTGATGGTCTTCGTCTGGCTCGTCTTCGTCGGCGTCTCGGCCGCGTTCCGCAGCCACCAGCATTTGCGGATCGACGTCCTGGTGCGGTTTCTCGATGCCAGGTGGGCAGCGCTCGTCGGCAGCGTCGCCGTCGTCGTGACCTTCGTCATTCTCGGTTTTCTCGTGATGCTCGGCTACGACTACGCGGTCTTCGTCGCCGGCAACCGGACCCCGGTCCTGGGCATCTCGGCCGCCTGGATCTATGTCGGGCTGCCGCTCGGCATGGCACTCTCGATCGTCCACGTCGTCCGGCAGACGCTCGACGAGGGACCGGGCGAGGTCTTGAAGTCGGTGCTCGAGATGCCGGAGGTGCCGGCGGCCTCGGGCGGCAAGCCCGGCCCATGACGCTGCTGCTGCTCGTCTTTGCCGTCCTGATGCTGATCGGCGTGCCGATCGCCTTTGCCATGCTCGGCTCGTCGCTTCTGGTGATCTGGCTCGACGGGCTGCCGCTCTCGATCTATGCGCAGCGGGTCTCCTCGGGCATCCAGTCCTTCCCGCTGCTCGCCATTCCGCTGTTCATCCTGACCGGCAACTTGATGAACCAGTCGGGGATGAGCGAGCGGCTGTTCGACTTCGCCCGGGCACTGGTGGGCCACGTCCGGGGCGGGCTGGCCCAGGTCAACGTCTTGGGTTCGGTCTTCATGTCCGGCGTCTCCGGCTCCTCGCTCGCCGATTGCGCGGCCACCACCCGGGTGTTCGTGCCGCAGATGGAGCGGGCGGGGTTCAGCCGCGGCTTCAGCGTCGCCCTGACCGCGGCCTCGGCGACCCTGGCGCCGATCATCCCGCCCTCGATCCTGCTCATCATCTACGGCTGGCAGGCGAACATCTCGATCGGCGATCTCTTCATCGCCGGGATCGTGCCCGGGCTCTTCATCGGCGGGGTGCTGCTCGGGCTCTGCGTGCTGATGGCCCGGATCAAGGGGTTCGCCGCGGGCGACCCCTACAGCCGCTCGCGGCTCTGGGCGACCTTCAAGCGGGCGGTCTGGGCGCTGCTCTTGCCGGTTCTGGTGGTCGGCGGCTTTCGCGCCGGGGTGTTCACGGCGACCGAGGTCGCAGCGGTGGCCGCGGTCTATGCGCTCCTCGTCGGTCTGGTGATCTACCGGACACTGGGCTTCGCCTCGATCATCGAGGCGCTGGTCTCGACCGGCAAGGATACGGCGGCGATCCTGGTGCTGGTGGCGGCGGCCTCGCCCTTTGCCTGGATCCTCGCCCTCAACCAGGCACCGCAGATGATGCTCGGCCTGATCACCGGGATCAGCGACAACCCGATCGTCGTGCTCCTGCTCTTGAACGTGCTGCTCCTGGTCGTCGGCATGTTCATGGAGACCTTGGCGATCATCATCATCCTGGTGCCGATCCTCTTGCCGCTGTTGAACGCGCTCGGCATCGACCTGATCCACTTCGGCATCGTCATGGTCTTCAACCTGCTGATCGGGCAGCTCACCCCACCCTTGGGGGTCTTGATGTTCGTCTCCTGCTCGATCGCCAGGCTGAAGATGGGCACGTTTCTGCTCGAGGTCTGGCCGTTTCTTCTCGCACTGGTGGCGGCCCTCATGGTGATCACCTTCGTGCCGGGGCTGAGCCTCGGCCTGGTTCATGCTTTTCGGTAGGAGCAATCAGTTGGGCATCATCACCCGCGTCGAGGTGCACGAGTTCGGCTTCGATCTCGACGGCATGGCGATCGAGGGCGGCGGCACCTCGACCTATAATCTAGTCGGCCGCCGGGGCTCGAAGGTCCGGCTCAGTCGCTATGCGGTGACCATCGCGACCCGGGACGGGGCCAGGGGCGAGTATGTCTGCCATTGGGTCGGCACCCGCAACGCCATGGCGCAGACGCTGACCCTGGCACCCATGCTGCTCGGCCGGGAGAGCAGCGAGCGCGAGCTGATCTTCGACGACATGAAGCGCGAGCTTCGCCAGTACGACCACATGGGCCACGGGCCGCTCGACATCGCGCTCTGGGATCTGGCGGGCAAGGAGCTGGGCTGCTCGGTCGGCAAGCTCCTGGGCGCCTACAGAAAGCACCTGCCCACCTATGCCAGCACCTATCACGGCGGCCACGAGGGCGGGCTCGCCAGTCCCGAGGCCTTCGCCGATTTCGCCGAGGCATGCAACGAACTCGGCTACCGGGCGTTCAAGGTCCACGGCTGGCACGAGGGCGACGCCAAAAAGGAGGCCACGAACGTCCTGACCGTGGCCGAGCGGGTCGGGGAGCGGATGACCCTGATGCTCGATCCGGCCTGCCAGCTTCGGACCTTCGCCGATGCGCTCTATGTCGGCCGGGCCTGCGACGAGGCCGGCTATTTTTGGTACGAGGATCCGTTCCGCGATGCCGGGACCTCGGCCTTCGCCCACAAGATGCTACGCGAAAAGCTGACGACGCCGATCCTGCAGACCGAGCACGTCCGCGGCATCGAGCCCAAGGTGGACTTCCTGATCGCCGGCGGCACCGACATGCTCAGGGCGGATCCGGAATACGACATGGGCATCACCGGTGCGATGAAGCTCGCGCATATCGCCGAAGGCTTCGGCGTCGATTGCGAGATCCACGCCTCGGGCCCGGCGCACCGGCACTGCATGGCGGCGATGCGCAACAGCAATTTCTACGAGCTGGCCCTGGTCGGCCCCGACTGCAAGAACGCCATCCCGCCGGTCTACACCTGCGGCTATTCCGACCAGCTCGAGGACGTGGCCCCGGACGGCACCTTCCCGGTGCCGACGGGCCCCGGCCTCGGCGTGGGCTATGACTGGTCGTTCATCGAGGCCAACCGGCTGAGCCACCACGTCTTTGCCGCGTGACGTGCCTGGTGGCGTAGTTTTCGAGGACGCGGTCGAAAGACTCGGCGAGCGCTCCTCTGCTTGCTCGATCCGGTCTCTGTGCCGAGCATATTCGACGGCTCGGCCACACGACGCCTCGGGTTCGTGCTCTTCAGCGCGTGGCGCCGAACGCCGCGACATAGCGCTCGAGGCCGATGCCGCGCAGATCGAAGATGCCACCGACCTCCTCCGCATCGGGGCCATAGAAGCGGCCACCGACGTTCCCAGTCCAGCCGCTCCGCGTCGCCGCCTCGCCTCTGAATTCGAAATTGGCAATTCGCAGCGCGGCACCATCGATATCGAGATGCGGGAGCGGTGCGTTGTCGGTCAGGCTGCGGGTCGCGGTCGAGCGCAGGACCATGTCACCGTCGTCGAAGTTCGCGTCCAGTCTGACGTCGGCCGAGACATCGACGGCCGAGGCCGCCGGAGTGGCGAGATAGGCGGCGCCGAGCAGGCCGCCGCGATAGACAGCGTTGCCGGTGCGCGGCATCCGGTCCAGCGAGGTCAGGCGACCGAAGGCACCGAGCCCCACATCCAGGTCGACGCTGTTCGGCAACCATGCCCACATGCCGAAGGTCAGGTGCTGCAGGTCGAAGGCTGCAGGGTCGGCGAAGTAGATGCCTTCGAGCGCGCGCGGATTGCCGCCGAACAAGAAGGCATGGCGCGCGGTCGGGCCCGCCCGCCGCTCGATGCCGACGAAGCGCGGATCGAGTGTGCGGAAGGCCACCGTGTCGGCGGCGGCGGTATCGAGTTCGATACGGTGACCGATGGCGAAAAGTTGGGCCGTTCGGGGCAGACCGCGTTGGTCGACGTTTATGACGAGGCGATTGTTGACGTAGCGATCACGCGGAAACGCAGCGATCATCGCGCGGCCGCCGATCGGCGAAAAGGTGAAGCGGCTGGAGTACTCGATCGCATTGCCGCTGGAAATCTCGACTCTGGTGCCGGGCGAGAAGAGGCCCGACGTCGGTGTGCCGGCACCAGTCACCGTAGCCGTATCGTCGGCCCGCGGCGTACTGCCGCCGCCAGAATTGCCGCCGCCGCCACCACCACCGCAAGCCGCAAGTGCCAGGCACAAGCTGATCGCGGCCAGCACACCCGGCCAACGCTCACTCAGTACTGCCTTCATTTTCAAACACGCCTCAATAGAGGAAATCTGCCGCAACGATAAGATTAATAAACGTTTACATTTTTAGGCTGTCTAGTCAATAAATGCAGATATACGTACTCTATTACAACAATCGCCGTATTTCCACCACCTCGAGGCGGGAACTTCCCGGTCCCCGAAGGCCCCGCCTCGGCACCAACCGCACCAGCCACCGCGTCTTTGCGGCGTGAGTAGACGCCGGTGCACCGCCCGACCATGCTGCAGCGCAATTTCGCGGCATGACCGGGCGGGCATTCGATGCTTTCGTGTCGATCAGCTTTCGCGGTCGGCGTTGGTCAGGCGGATGACCTCGCCGTCGGCGTGTTCGGTGAGAATCCAGATCGCCCCGTCATCGGCGACGATGACGTCGCGGATGCGCCGCTCGAGATCCTCGAGCATCCACTCCTCCTCCGCGACCTCGTCGCCATCCTCGCCCAGCTCGACGCGAACCAGTGCCTCGCCGGCGAGGCCGCCGATCAGCATGTGGCCCTGCCACTCGGGGAACTCGTCATCCTGATAGAAGACGAGGCCCGAAGGTGCCACTGTGTCCTCGAAGACGTGGACCGGCGAGACCATGCCCTCGACCTCCTCGCCTTCGCCGATCGGGGCGCCCGAGTAGTCCACGCCCGCCGTCTGGAACGGCCAGCCGTAGTTCTCGCCGCCTTCGATCCGGTTGATCTCGTCGCCGCCCTCAGGCCCGTGATCGGCGACCCAAAGCTCGCCCGATTCCGGGTGGAAGGCCAGGGCCTGGATGTTGCGAACGCCCTTGGCGTAGATCTTGTCGTCGATCTCGTCGTCGTCGACATGCGGGTTGTCGTCGGGGGTCGAGCCGTCGTCCATGACCCGGATGATCGAGCCCGCGTGGTCGTCGCCGTCCTGCGCCCGGCTCATGTTGCGGCGGTCGCCGACGGACAGCAGGATGCTGTTGTCCTCGGGATGGAAGGCGAAGCGGCCACCGAAATGCAACCCGCCGGAATCGTGCGGGTCCATGGTATAGATGACCTCGACCCTCTCGAACGCCGGCGCATCCGCCTCGCCGACCAGGACGCCACGGGCGATCGCCGTGCCGGCGCCCTCGTCCGACGGCTCGGAGAAACTCCAGTAGACATAGCCGTTCTCGGCGAAGTCCGGATGGAGGGCCACATGGAACATGCCGGCCTGGCTGCGATCGGTCGGACCCTCGTAGCGGAACACCTCGGGCGTGCCGTCGATCGGCGGCGAGAGCGTGCCGCCACGCTCGCCCATGCGGATAATGCCCTGGTTGCGCTCGGTGACCAAAAAGCGGCCGTCGGGCAGGAGGGCCAACCCCCACGGGTGTTCCACTTCGGCGATCCGCTCGATCTGCACCTCGTGCAGGTCGGTCGAGAAGGTCTCGTCGGCGAGGACAGGAAGGCCCACGAGGGCGGCAACGAGACCAAGCGCGGTGCCGCGGAGAAGGGAAGAAACTTGGTGCATGCGAAGCTCCTGGAGAGTGGCTTTGAGCCATAACCAGGGCCGCACGATCGGGTTCCCGTCCCTGTCCGGGACGGTCTTGAAGTGGATCGAGGCAGGCGGCGGCCCTGCCGGAGCCAGCGACCGCCGCCTCCCCGGGTGGGCGAGGCGAGGTGAGCCGAGAAGAGACGGACAAGAGCGGGGGAAATGATTTCCCCCGAGCCCCCTCGGAACTTCGGGTTGTTGTGGGTCGGGCAAGAGTGGGGCATTGTCGGGCGGTCGCGGCAGCTCGAGATGGGCGCTTTGGACAGCATGCCGACCGATGCGCGGATCACGCACTACACCACTCACGCCGCCGCGACTCGCGGACTTCTATGGTGACGCCTTGGCGGGCGGCGGTTTCAGCGCGGGTCAGGCCTTTTTTTGTGGCGGCTTCGTCGATGTATTCTTCGCCGCAGTTGTCGCAGATTGGCGCCGGGACGTGGTGGACCACCATGGTGAGGGGGCCGCGTTCGAGGGTCAGGGTGGCGGTGCCGCGCCGGGTTTCGCCGTTCTTGCAGATGGGCATTCCATGGCTTGCGGCTTTTCCTGACGCGGGAGCGCGTAGCGCGCTCGGTCGCCGGCTGTGTGATGCGTCAGCTTATTCGTCTTGCAATGCCGTGGGCAAGTCGCGGGCGCCGTGGAGGATGCGGAGGATCGTCGG
>SLRI01000677.1 GCA_007131045.1 Rhodospirillales bacterium | reverse complement strand
TTGCTGGCTGCAGACCCACCTCTCGGAGAACCACGCCGAAATCCGCACCGTGGCCGAGCGCTTCCCCGAGGCCCGCGACTACCTCGACGTCTACGATCGGGCCGGCCTCTTGAGCCCCCGCTCGCTCTTCGGCCACTGCATCCATCTCTCTGCCGCCGAGCGACAGCGCCTGAGCGAGACCGGCAGCGTCGCGGTCTTCTGCCCCACCTCGAACCTGTTCATCGGCTCCGGCCTCTTCGACCTCGAAGCGATGCGCGACCCGGCGGCACCGGTCCGGGTGGCGCTCGCCACCGATATCGGCGGCGGCACCTCCTATTCGATGCTGCGGACCGCCGCCGAGGGCTACAAGGTGCTGCAGCTCCAGGGCCAGAACTGGCCGGCGCGCGACGCCTTCTATGCCATGACCCTGGGCAACGCCCGGGCGCTGGGCCTCCAGACCGAGATCGGCACGCTGGAAGTCGGCAGCCACGCCGACCTCGTGGTGCTGGAGCCTGCCGCCACCCCCGCCCTCGCCCACCGCCTCGACGCCACCGGTGACCATCTCGACGAATGCCTCTTCGCACTCGTCACCATGGGCGACGACCGGGCGGTGGCCGCGACCTACGTGGCCGGTCGCAAGGTGCACGAGCGCCACCCTTAGAAGCTACCCGCCTGGAGCGGGCGCCTCGTCCTCGGCAGCCGCGAGCATGCCGAGCAGCAGCAGCATCACCGTCGCGTGGTAGACGCTGTTGAAATAGTTCTGCAGCAGGCACTGTGCCAGCATGTCGGCGGCTATCGCCAGCAGCAGCACCCGCTCGAGCGGATCGCCGGTGACCAGGACGCGCCGCCGCGCCCGCCTGACCGCCTCGACCACGACGATCAGTACCAGCAGCAGCCCCAGAGCCCCGCCCTCGACGAAAAACCGCACGAACTCGTTGTGCGGCCACTCCAGCAGATGCCCGCCGGCGATGATCGGCCGCCCGGCCTCGAGCGTCGCCCTGACAGCACCCATGCCGAGCCCGAACGGCTGCCCTGCCGCCATCGCCAGCCAATGGAGGATCGAGGGCCAGCGCCCCGAGGAATAGTCCGCCTGGCCGAGATCGGCGAGCCGGGCGAGTATCGTGTCGCTGGCGGCGAACGACATGACCAAAAAGCCGGCGATGGCGAAGAGCCCGGCGCCCAGCAGCCTCGGCCGGACGAGATCGGCGAGCCGTCCCGTGGCCGCCCAGAGCACGACGAAGAACCCGATCGTGAGCAGCGGGCTGCGCGTGCCGGTGAGCATCACCATCCAGGCCGCCGCCGCCAGCGGGAGGCCGATGCCGATGCGGGACCAAAGGGAGCGGGCGTGCGGCAGGGCGGCGGCGAGGCCCAGCGCGATGATGGTGCAGAGCCCGGCATGCAGGACGACCGAGCCGGTGATGTCGACTCGGACATGGCTCGCGACGTTGCGCAGCACGGCGAGCGACGGCAGGGCCAGGGCGAGAACCGCCGTTGCCACGACATAAGAGCCGCCGGCCCAGAGCGCGAAGCGGGACAGATCCAGACCACCCATCGCCGCCCGGAGATTGGGCGCGATCAGGAGTGCGAGGATCGGCAGGCCGATCTTGTAGTCGAGCAGCGAGGATTCGGCACCCGGCGCCACGGTCGCCGAGAGGAGCGCCAGCACGGCCAGGAGCCAGAGCGCCACCAGGGGTGCCAGCCGATCGCGCGCCGAAAAGCGCGGCCGGCGCATCACCCCGCCCGCGACCAGGGCAGCGAACAGGCCGGCGAAGACGACCATCCGCAGGTCGCCGAGGCCGAGCGCCGAAACGGTCGTCGCCGAAAACGCGAGCGAGCCCATGACCGAGGCCAGGAGCACCTGCATCAGCCGCTCGGCAAAAACCGCCCGATGGCCGAACGCCACGCTACACCTTCCGCGCAAAATCTACTATAAGTTGAGCTAATAGCCTGCGAGGACCCGATGATGCAACCCAAAGCCAAGGCCTACCGGTTTCGCGCCAGCTCGGCCGAGGAGCTGTTCGAGAGCCGTAACTGCCTCTTCATCCTGGCGGTCAACTGGCTGTTGCAAGGGGTTCGCGGCATGGACCCCAAGGAGATCGGCTTTCGCCTGCTGCTGCTCGCGCTCGGGACCCTGCTCGCCGGCTGGGCGCTGGCCGGGCTCTTCGCCTTGCCGTATCTGACAGGCTCGGCCCTCGGCCTCCTGGTCGCCCACACGCTCAACTTCCTGTTGAACGGCCAACTCTGGGTGGTGCTGCGCTACTGCCCCGGCTATCGCCGTGAGCCGGCCCGCCTCGCCCGCGCGATCGGCGTCCTGCTCGACGATGTGGCCCGCCGGCCCTGGCTCGCCGAGGCGGTGCTGCTGGGGTCGACCGTGACCCGGCTCACAGCACCACGCTCGCGCGCCGATATCGACCTCCGCCTGATTTTCCCGCCGGGCTTCGCCGGCTGGCTGCGGACCAACCTCTATCTCTTGCGCCTCCGCTTCATGGCCTCGTGCACTGGCCTGCCGCTCGACGTCTACGCCTACGCCCATCCGGCCGTGCTGCGCCGCTTCGACCAGGACGAGCCCTTGGGCATCATCCTCGACCGCGACTGCCGGCTGAAGCGCGGCTTCGCCAACCGCGAGCTGGTATGGCTCCGATGAGCGCAGCGCCGCCCACGAGCTGGCACGAGACCCGCCGCACCTGCCTCGCCTTCTCGCCCGGCGGGCACTGGGCCGAGCTCGAGCGGGCAACCGAGGGGATCAGCTTCGCCGACGTCTTCCACGTCACCTTCGATGACGGCAGACCCGGCGACGACGGCATACCGGGCGACGCCGGCATCCGCCGCTACCACCTCTGCCATCCCCGCCGCTCGATCCGCCGCACCCTGCTCAACGCTCGGCAGAGCTGGCAAATCCTTCGGCGCGAGCGGCCCGAGCTGGTGATCTCGACCGGCGCCGACGTCGCCGTGCCCATCCTGCTGCTCGCCAAGCTGGTCGGTGCGAAGGTCGTGTTCATCGAGACCGCCGGCAGCGCCGAGCCGACCCTGGCCGGCCGCCTGGTCTATCCGGTGGCCGACCTCTTCATCGTCCAATGGCCGGACCGCCTGGCCCGGTTTCCCCGAGCGGTGCTGGCCGAGGGGCTGCTGCTTTGATCTTCGTCGGGGTCGGCACCTTCATCCACGGCTTCGACGCGCTGGTCGAGGGCGCGGACCGGGCCGCGGCCGAGCTCGGATTGCCGGGCTTTGCCCAGATCGGCCATTCGGCGGTCACCCCCCGCCACCTCGAGCACGCGCGCTTTCTCGGCCGGGCCGCGCTCGACGAGCGCCTCCGGGCGAGCCGCATCGCCGTCTGCCACGCCGGAATGGGGCTGATCGGCGACGCACTGCGCGCCGGCTGCCGGCTGATCCTGGTGCCGCGCCGCGGCGCCACCACGGCCGACCACCCGGCCAACGACCAGAGCCGCTTCGCCGAGCGCCTGGCCGAGCGGCTGCCGCTTCGCCTCTGCCCCGACCCCGACGATCTCGCAACCATGATCGAAGCCGCCCTCGCCGATCCGAGCCCGCCAGCGATGCCACCCCGCTCCAGCGTGCCCCTGCTGCTGCGAGATTTCCTCGCCGGCCGGGCTCAGTCGCGCCCGGCCTCGTCGTCGTAGCCCCGCCGGCTGCTGAAGAAGACGAGGCTCATCAGCCCGACCCAGAGCAGGATGGTGACGGCGGCACCGAGGCCGAGCGCCACATAGCCGTGAAAGCCGATCTCCACCTCGGCCATCGACTGCCAGCTCCAATAGGCGACGAGGCTCGCACCCGCCAGGAGCAGGGTGAGGACGACGATTACCAGGGCTGTACCACGCAACGATCGATCTCTCTGGCTGTGGAGGAAGTGGGGAAGTCGACGAGCAGGGCTCGACAACGCGGCGGCCATGGCCGAACAACACCGCATGACGAAGCAAGATCCCGTCACCAACGACCTAGGCGTCACGACCACCAAGGACGTCCTCCGCGGCGCTTTGTCGCTGATCGCGAAGCCACCCGGCCGACGGGTGCTCGACATCGGCTGCGGCACGGGTGCGGTAACCCGCCTCTTGCTGCGCGACGGCATCGAGGCCTTCGGCATCGAGCCGAATGCCGGTCTGCTCGCGGCCGCGCGCGCCGACAGGCGACGCCCCGCACCGCCCGGGCGCTGGATCGCCGGCCGCGCCGAGCGCCTGCCGATCGGCGGGTCGAGCATTGATGCCGTGCTCTTCGTCAACAGCCTGCACCATATCCGCCCGGACCAGCAAGTCGCGGCCCTGGCCGAAGCGGCGCGCGTGCTGCGGCCGGGCGGCGAGGTCGTCGTCATCGAGCCTGTTGCCGAGGGCAGCTTCTTCGAGCTGTTGCGCCCGCTCGACGACGAGACCGAGGTGCGCGCGGCGGCACTGCGCGCGCTCGATGCCGCAGGCCACCGGTTTCTCCGGCTGGTCGATGCCGCGCGCTTCGCCACCTTTCTCGCCTATGCAACCCCGGAGGCGGTGACCGAAGGCTTTGCCGAAGCCGATCCGCGGCGGACCCGGCGCGTGGCACCGGCAATGGCAGAAATCAACCAAAGGTTTTGGTCATTGGGCGAAGATCAGGCCGACGGAAAGCGCCGATTCGCTCAACCGATGACCCTGCACAGGCTTCAAAAGCCGGCGTGAGGGCGACGCCGCAGCGAGAAATTTCAACCTCTGCGTTATTTTTCAATGCTTCCACGTTAACTGGCAGGTAAGGTTTGCGTGCGACAACCGAGGGCAGCTGTCGGGCGATGGTCGCCGGACAGATCCGTCTTCAGACCGCCGATGAACGGCAGGGGATCGTGCAGCTTTACCTCGAGCGAACCGGGAATACCGAGCAAGAGCCGCGGCCTCCGCGTGGCGACTGGCTGGCGCCGAGCCTGATCACCGGCTCGCTGCGCCTGGTCGACGTCGCCGTCGTGCTGGCGAGCGGCCTCCTGGCCTATTACGCGCGGTTCGCCACCCTCGGCGTCGACACCTTCAAGATCTACAGCCTGGCGATCGGCTGCCTCGTCACCCTCAACGTCTTCCAGCTCGCCGGCCTCTACCAGTTCCAGCACCTGACCAACCTCGTCGAGCAGGCGCGGCGGCTCCTGGTCGCCTGGCCGCTGGTCATCGGCAGCCTGTTGATGCTCGGCTTCGCGGCCGGGCTCCTGGACGAGGTGTCCCGCGCCTGGGTCGCGATGTGGCTGCTGTTCGGCTTTGTCGGGTTGGCCGCGGCTCGCGCCCTCGGCCGGCTGCAGATCCTGCGCTGGTACCAGGCCGGCCGGCTGACCCTGAACATCGCGGTGATCGGCGCCGGCGAGCACGGCCGCCGCTTCATCGAGCATCTCCGCCAGCAGGAGCGCCACGTCAACATCATCGGCCTGTTCGACGACCGGCGCGACCGCATCCCCGACTTCATCGCCGGCTTTCCGGTGCTCGGCACCGTCGACGACCTCCTCCTCTTCGCCCGCCGCTACCGGATCGACCAGGTGGTGGTGGCGCTGCCCTGGGGTGCCGAGGACCGTCTGTTGAATTGGCTGAAAAAGCTGAAGACCCTGCCCGCCGACATCCGCCTCTGCCCGGACGTCATCGGCTTTCACCTGCCGCATCGCGGGGTGTCGCACATCGCCGGCGTGCCGATGCTCAACGTCTTCGAAAAGCCGATCGCCGGCTGGGACAGTGTGGTCAAGGCGGTCGAGGACCGGGTGCTGGCGTCGCTGATCCTGTTGATGATCATGCCGGTGATGCTGGTGGTCGCCGCCGCCATCAAGGTGACCTCGCCAGGGCCCGTCTTCTTCAAGCAGAAGCGCTACGGCTTCAACAACGAGATCATCGAGGTCTACAAGTTCCGCTCGATGCATGTCGACCGCTGCAGCACCGACGCGACGGTGGCCCAGGCGACCAAGGACGACGACCGGATCACGCCTCTGGGCCGAATCCTGCGCAAAACCAGCCTCGACGAATTGCCGCAGTTCATCAACGTGGTCCGCGGCGAGATGTCGATCGTCGGGCCCCGGCCGCACGCGGTGGCGCACAACGAGCAGTACGCCAAGCTGATCGACGAGTATCTCGCCCGCCACAAGGTCAAGCCCGGGATCACCGGCTGGGCCCAGGTCAACGGCCTGCGCGGCGAGACCGACACGCTCGACAAGATGGAGCGCCGGGTCCAGTACGATCTTCACTATATCGAGAACTGGTCCTTGGCCTTCGACATCCGCATCATCCTGATGACGCTGCTCGTCGGCTTCACCCACCCCAACGCCTACTGAGCAAGCCCGGCGCCGCGTCGAGCCCGCCCGCTTCGATCGCGAAAGCGGCACGCCCGCGGCCGCGGACAGCCGCTCGAACGACGAAGGCCCGCGCAGCGTCGCCGCGCGGGCCTCCTCGTTCAGTCTCGACTGCAGGTCGCTTCGGCAGCCGGTCAGTTCGGCAGCCGCGCCTGGTCGGTCGGCGCCTTGGCCTGGGCCGCGATCTCGGGGCTGATCGGCTCCTCCTCGGCCAGGGCCTCGGGCACGCGCGCCAGGGCCACCTGGAGCACCTCGTCGACATTGGCGACGGGGATGATCTTCAGGCCCTTCTTCACGTTGTCCGGGATCTCGGCCAGGTCCTTCTCGTTCTCCTTGGGGATCAAGACCGTCTTGATGCCGCCGCGCAGTGCGGCCAGCAGCTTCTCCTTGAGGCCGCCGATCGGCAGCACGCGGCCGCGCAGGGTCACCTCGCCGGTCATCGCCACCGACGCCTTGACCGGGATCTTGGTCAGCACCGAGACGATCGAGGTGACCATGGCGACCCCGGCCGACGGCCCGTCCTTGGGTGTCGCCCCCTCGGGCACGTGGATGTGGATGTCGGTGGACTCGAACCTCGCCGGATCGACACCCAGGAGGCGCGAGCGCGAGCGGACGTAGCTCTTGGCCGCCTGCACCGATTCCTGCATGACGTCGCCGAGCTTGCCGGTGATCGTCATCTTGCCCTTGCCCGGCACCTGCACCGATTCGATGGTCAACAGCTCGCCGCCCACCTCGGTCCAGGCGAGGCCGGTGGTGACGCCGATCAGGTCCTCGAGCTCGGCCTCGCCGTAGCGGAACTTGCGCACCCCGGCGTACTTGTCGAGATTGCGGCGGGTGACCTTCACCTGCTTCTTCTCGCCGGCGACGATCTCCTTGATCGCCTTCCTCGAAAGGTTGGCGATCTCGCGCTCGAGATTGCGGACCCCGGCCTCGCGCGTATAGTAGCGGATCAGGTCGATCAGCGCGTCGTCGGTGATCGACCACTCCTGCTCGGAGAGACCGTGCGACTTGCGCTGCTTCTCCAGCAGATGCCGCTTGGCGATCTCGACCTTCTCCTCCTCGGTGTAGCCGGCGAGGCGGATGACCTCCATCCGATCGAGCAGCGGCTGCGGCATCCGCAGCGTGTTGGCCGTGCAGACGAACATCACGTCGGACAGGTCGTAGTCCACCTCGAGGTAGTGGTCGTTGAAGTTCGCGTTCTGCTCCGGATCGAGCACCTCGAGCAGCGCCGAGGACGGATCACCGCGGAAATCGGCACCCATCTTGTCGATCTCGTCGAGCATGAACAGCGGATTGGAGGTCTTGGCCTTCTTCATGCTCTGGACGATCTTGCCGGGCAGCGAGCCGATATAGGTCCGCCGGTGGCCGCGGATCTCGGCCTCGTCGCGCACCCCGCCGAGCGAGAAGCGCACGAAGTTGCGGCCGGTGGCCCTGGCCAGCGACTTGCCGAGGCTGGTCTTGCCGACCCCGGGCGGGCCGACCAGGCACAAGATCGGCCCCTTCAT
>SLRI01000482.1 GCA_007131045.1 Rhodospirillales bacterium | reverse complement strand
TGTTCAGGCTCTCGATGAAGTCGAGGCGCTCGATCAGCTCGCGGCCGTCGAGCTGCAGCTGGAGATGCCAGCCGAACGGGCGGACCATCTCTGCCAATGCCGGCAATTCGGACCAATCGTAGACGCCGCCGTCGAGCATGAAGACACGCAGGCCGCGCGCCCCGGCATCGGTGAGGCGCTGGAGCTCGGCCTCGGACGTGCCGAGCGGAACGACCACGACGGCCCGCGCGGTCTCGCCAATCGCCGCGGTATTGGCCATGGTGACGGTGTTGTCGAAGCCGTAGCCGGCGGCCTGGACGACGACGACCCGCTCGAGCCCGAGCCGCGCCTGCACCGCGCGGTAGTCGTCGAGCAGCGCCTCGGGTGCCCGGCGCGGCGCATCCGGTGGGAACGGATAACGATCGAAGGGACCGTAGAAGTGCATATGCGTGTCGGTGGCACCCTTGGGCACTCGAAGCTTCGGTCCGGTCATCCTGCACCTCCCCTGGCTTGGCCCTCCGATTTAGCCGAAGCGAGGGCGGTGCAGGAAGTGTTTCGCCACGAGGTCGTCGAAAAGGCGCCCGAGGGCTTCGCGCCGCGGCGCATCGTCGGCGTCGACGTCCACTTCAGCCGCGACGGCGCGACGGCGTTCGCAGCCGCCGTCCGGCTCGGCGGGCAGCTCGAACTGGAAGAGAGCGTCCAGGCCGCAGAGCCCGCCCGCTTTCCCTATCGCACCGGCTTTCTATCGTTTCGCGAGGTGCCGGTGGCGCTCGCCGCCCTTGCGCGGCTGGCCGAGCCGCCCGAGCTCGTGCTGGTCGACGGCCAGGGCTTGGCGCATCCGCGGCGCTTCGGCTTCGCCTGCCATCTGGGTGTGCTCCTGGACCTGCCGACGATCGGCGTCGCCAAGTCGCGGCTGCTCGGCCGGTTCGCCGAGCCCGGGCCGGCAGCCGGCGACTGGAGCCCGCTCGAGGACAAGGGCGAGATCGTCGGCGCCGTCTTGCGCAGCAAGGCCGCCTGCCGCCCGCTCTTCGTCTCGATCGGCCACAAGATCGACCTGGCCACGGCTATCACACTGGTCCAAGCCACGGTAGCCCGCCACCGCCTCCCCGAGCCCACCCGCCTGGCCGACCACCTGTCGCGCGCCCACACCTGACCGAGCGCCAACACCAAAAAAACGGTGGGGCGTGGGGAGGCCCCGCCTCCTCGCATTTCTTCCTATTCCAACTCCGGAGAAGCCCGCCGGCAGCGCTCGAGCGCCATCAAGGCCCGGTCGCGCCGAACCGTGGCCTCGTGCCACTGTTCCAGCGGCAGCAGTGCCCGGCGTTGGGCTGTGACCTCGGCGATGAGGTCCGCGTCCCAGGTGCCGGCCTCGCCGTGCTGCTCTGCCATGCGGGCGTAGGCGGCGCCCATCCGGGCGGCGTGGGCTTCGATGCCGCCCTCGACGTTGAGGTCGGCCGTCTCGAACGGGCCGATCACCGCCCAGCGGCGGCCGAGGCCGGCGCGCATCACGGTGTCGATCGCGTCGACCGAGGCGATGCCGTCCTGCACCAGGCGATAGGCCTCGCGCAGCACCGCACCCTGCAGGCGGTTGAAGACGAAGCCGTCGATCTCCTTCTCCAGCCTGACCGGCCGCATCCCCGCAGCCGCGAAGAGGGCGGTCGCCGCGGCGACGGTGGCGGGGGCGGTGAACGGGGCCGGCACGAGCTCGATCACCGGCAACAGGTAGGGCGGGTTGCCCGGATGGGCGACGAGGCAGCGGTGCCGCCCGGCGAGGTTGCCGGCGGTGGCCGATATCGGGATCGCCGAGGAGGCGCTCGCCAACACCGCCTCTGCCGGGGCCAGCCGATCGAGGCTGGTGAAGACCGCCAGCTTGGTGGCGAGATTCTCGGGCGCGCACTCGATGACCAGGACGGCATCGGCGAGGGCGGCCTCGAGCGACGATGTGGTCGTGACGCGGGCGGCGATCGCTTCGGGCGGTGCGTCGAGGAGGTCGAATTCGGCGAGATCGCCCAGCCGTTGGTGCAGATTGGCGACGGCGGTGGCGAGCCGCTCGGGCGCGATGTCGTAGAGGCGGACGGCGTGCCCCTTGCCGGCGAAGACCAGGGCGAAGCCGGTGCCGATGCTGCCGGCTCCGACGATCGCGATCGGTGATCGATCCGCCACGCCCCTCTCCTCTCGCCTGCCACTGCGCCTGCCATTGCGCGAATTGTGGCGCGGGCGGAAGCCGGGCGCTGCAAAAAAATGGCGGTCCGAGGACCGCCGAGTTGGGGGAGCTGCTGGACGACTGGACGGCCGGGCTTGTCCGTGAAAGGGGCCCGGCCGTCCGGGGAGAACTCAGCAATCGTAGTAGAGGACGAACTCGTAGGGGTGCGGGCGCAGCCGGATCGGATCGAGCTCGTTCTCGCGCTTGAGCGCGATGTAGTTCTCGATGAAATCCGGGGTGAACACGTCACCTTGCGTGAGATACTCGTGGTCGGCCTCGAGCGCGGCGATAGCGGCCGAGAGTTCGCCCGGCACCTTCGGGATCTCGGCGGCCTCCTCGGGCGGCAGGTCGTAGATGTTCTTGTCGACCGGATCGCCCGGATCGATCTTGTTCTTGATGCCGTCGATGCCGGCCATGAGCATCGCCGCGAACGCGAGGTACGGATTGGCCGAGGGATCCGGGCAGCGGAACTCGACCCGCTTGGCCTTGGGGCTGTTGGAGTACATCGGGATGCGGCAGGCGGCCGAGCGGTTCCTGAGCGACCAGGCGAGGTTGACCGGCGCCTCGTAGCCCGGGACCAGGCGGCGGTAGGAGTTGGTGGTCGGTGCCGCGAAGGCGAGGATCGAAGGCGCGTGCTTCAACAGGCCGCCGATATAGTAGCGGGCCATGTCGGAGAGCCCGGCATAGCCGCTCTCGTCGGCGAACAGCGGCTTGCCGTCCTTCCAGATCGACTGGTGGCAGTGCATGCCCGAGCCGTTGTCGGCGTAGAGCGGCTTGGGCATGAAGGTCGCGGTCATGCCGGCGGCACGGGCGACGTTCTTGACCACGTATTTGTACTTCATCTGCTGGTCGGCCATGTCGAGCAGCGAGGCGAACTTCAGATCGATCTCGCACTGCCCGCCGGTCGCGACCTCGTGGTGGTGGCACTCCACCGTGAGGCCGATCGACTGCATGACCAGGGACATTTCGGCGCGCAGGTCGTTGAGCGTGTCGGAGGGCGCGCAGGGGAAGTAGCCGCCCTTCGGCCGCAGCTTGTAGCCGAGATTGGGGCCTTCGTCGGAGAGGGTGTTCCAGTGGCCTTCGGCGCTGTCGACCTCGAACGAGCCGTAGTTGGTCGACTGCCCGTAACGGACGTCGGAGAAGACGAAGAACTCGGCCTCGGGGCCGAAGAAGGCGGTGTCGCCGATGCCGGTCGAGCGGAGATATTCCTCGGCCTTGATCGCCACGCCGCGCGGGTCGCGGTTGTAGAGCTCACCGGTCACCGGATCGGCGATGGCGCAGATCATCACCAGCGTCTTGTGCTTGGTGAAGG
Source organism: Rhodospirillales bacterium (assembly GCA_007131045.1). Taxonomy (GTDB): domain Bacteria; phylum Pseudomonadota; class Alphaproteobacteria; order Geminicoccales; family Geminicoccaceae; genus SLRI01. Next base: position 4,276 of record SLRI01000482.1, on the reverse strand, counting down.
GGTCGAGGAAGGCGGTTGTGACGTCGGGACGGAGCAGCATGTCCGAGGCCTGGATCTCGGCGAACCCGCGCACCGACGAGCCGTCGAAGCCGAGCCCCTCCTCGATGTTCTCCTCGCCGAACACGGTGGCCGGATAGGAGATGTGCTGCCAGATCCCGGGCACGTCGATCAGCCGGAGATCGATCATTTCGATCCCGTGGTCCTTGACCGCCTTCATCACGTCGGCAGCGGTCTTGCATCCCAAAGTCATCGTTCACCTCTTGCTTGAAGCGGATGGGCCCGGCCGGCACCGGCCCGTGGCCCTGGTTGGCGCCGGCCGCCCTCGGACGTCCGGCTCGTCGTCGTGGTCGTTCGCGAACTCCGGGCTCAGACCGCGTCCGGGCCGTGCTCGCCGGTGCGAATCCGCACCACGTCGTCGATCCCCATGACGAAGATCTTGCCGTCGCCGATCCGGTCGGTCTTGGCCGCCTGCTGGATCACCTCGACCGCGCGCTCGACGATGCTGTCGTCGACGACCAGCTCGATCTTCACCTTGGGCAGGAAATCCACGACATATTCCGCGCCGCGGTAGAGCTCGGTGTGGCCCTTCTGCCGGCCGAAGCCCTTGACCTCGGTCACGGTCATGCCCTTGAGCCCCACTTCCTGGAGCGCCTCTTTCACTTCATCGAGCTTGAACGGCTTGATGATGGCCTCGATCTTTTTCATGCCTCGGGATCTCCCTCCGCGTGTTGGCTGTCGCCGCCCCACAGCCGAGCCAGGGGTCGGTCCGTTCGGCGTGGCGGTGGAGGACCGATCCGGCCTCGCCGAAACGGTCTCCATGCTTGTGCCCCCTTCCATGCACGGAGCGTGCCAGTTCGCCGAGAGACGCGTCGGCGCATCGGCCGGCCGGACGGGCGGGCCGCATGGTGCACTTTTTTTGTGCGCGTTGCCGTAAAAAGAGGCAGCAGCGGGCCACCCGCCGGTGCTTGACGCGCCGAGGCCTTTGGGCCACATCACAGCCATCTCCACGGTGGGCGTAGCTCAGTTGGTTAGAGCGCCAGGTTGTGGCCCTGGAGGCCGCCGGTTCAAATCCGGTCGCTCACCCCATCTTTCCCCATCAAGTATCCTCGTTTGTCGCGCCCGCTCGCCGCACCGCTCGGCGCCGCTTCATGCGATCGTCGCGTGCCAACGGCGACCGGGCGATTCCTGCTTTTTGCGCTGGGTCCGGGTCGACGGCTGCGCCATTTGCTGGCACGCTTGTTGCTGCCTTTTTTGGCAGGTAGAGGGTGCCGGGATGACGGCCCCTGATGGCGGTATCGTCCAGCAAAGGGAACGCAGCAAGATGACCTCCAGGACGTGGCTCAGGGGCGCTGCGGCGAGCGCTCTCGGCGTCGGGCTCGTGGCCTTCGGCCCACCGGCCCTGGCGCTCGATCAGGTAACCTTCGGCACCAACTGGAAGGCCCAGGCCGAGCACGGCGGCTACTACCAGGCGGTGGCCACGGGCCTCTACGAAGAGCACGGGCTGGAGGTGACGATCCGGCCGGGGGGGCCGCAGGTCAATCACCCGCAGCTCCTTGCGGCGGGGCAGATCGACTTCAACATGGGCTCGGCGATGTTCGGCGCCTTCAACTTCGTCGAGAACGAGGTGCCGATGGTCACGGTGGCCGCGATCTTCCAAAAGGACCCGCAGATCCTGATGGTCCACCCGGACCAGGGGATCGAGGACCTGGCCGATCTCGCCGGCATGCCGATCCTGATCTCGACCGGTGCGCGGACCACCTACTGGCTCTGGCTGCAGCAGACTTATGGCTTCACAGACGACCAGATCCGCCCCTACACCTTCAACCCCGCGCCGTTCATCGCCGATCCGGGCGTCGCACAGCAGGGCTATCTGACCTCCGAGCCCTACTCGATCGCGCGCGAGGCCGGCTGGGAGCCCAAGGTCTTCCTGCTCGCGGATTCCGGCTACGACACCTATTCGACGACCATCGAGACGAGCTGGGCCCTGGTCGAGGAGAACCCCGACCTCGTGCAGCGCTTCGTCGATGCGACGATCCTCGGCTGGTACGACTACCTCTACGGCGATCCCACCCCGGGCAACGCGCTGATCATGGCCGACAACCCGGACATGACCGAGGAGCAGATCGGGTACTCGATCGAGAGGCTGAAGGAGTACGGCATCGCCGATTCGGGTGACGCGCTCGAGCTCGGCATCGGGGCGATGACCGACGAGCGCTGGCACGACTTCTTCGCGCTCACCGTCGAGGCCGGGCTCTACCCCGCGGACCTCGACCTGTCGCGCGCCTACACACTCGACTTCGTCAACAAGGGGGTCGGGCTCGACCTCGAGAAGGAGCTCAACGGCGGGTGATGGCGGCCGCTGCAGCCCCACCGCCGCAGCCGGCCGGCCGATCGAGCGGCCGGCTGCTCGAGCTGCAGGGGGTCTCGAAGACCTTCTCCAACGGCACCGTGGCGCTCGAGAACCTCAACCTGAGGGTTCAGCGCCACGAGTTCCTCAGCCTCCTGGGCCCCTCCGGCTGCGGCAAGAGCACGGCTCTTCGGATCATCGCCGGCCTCGGCAACATCTCGGGCGGAAGGCTCTTCTGGCCCGAGGGCGGCCATGTGGGCGACATCGGCTTCGTCTTCCAGGAGCCGACGCTGATGCCCTGGGCCACGGTCTTCGACAACGTGCACCTGCCCTTGAAGCTGCAGGGCCAGGGCCGGCGGCAGGTCCGGGACCGGGTCGAGGAAGCGCTCGCCATGGTCGGCCTCCAGGACTTCCATGCCGCCTACCCGCGCGAGCTTTCGGGTGGGATGAAGATGCGGGTCTCGATCGCCCGGGCGCTGGTCACCCGGCCCAAGCTCCTGCTCATGGACGAGCCGTTCGCCGCACTCGACGAGATCACCCGCATCCGGCTCAACAACGACCTCCTGCAGCTCTGGGAAAGCCAGGGCTGGACGGTGATCTTCGTCACCCACAGCGTCTACGAATCGGTCTTCCTCTCGTCGCGCATCGTCGTCATGGCGGCCCGCCCCGGGCGGATCGTGGGCGAGATCGAGATCGATGCCCCCTACCCGCGCGACGAGGCGTTTCGCATGTCCGAGCCCTACAACGCCTACTGCCGCGAGACCTCGGCAACCCTGCACCGCGCCATGGGCGACGGCTGAAAAAGTGTCACTTGCCTTACATGCCCCCAACGGAAAAAGTGCCGGTGGGGCGTGGGGAGGCGCTGCCTCCCCATATTTCCGGAGGTCAGCCCATGTCGACCATGATCGAGGACGATCGCATCGTCGGCCTGCAGGACGAGGCGATCGCACGAGCGGCGGAAGCCGCCGAGAAGCGGGATCGGGTGCTGCGCTGGGCGATGCCGGTGAGCCTGATCATCGCCGTGCTCGCGGTCTGGGAGTTCGGCGTCTGGTACCACGGCACACCGCACTACATCCTGCCGGGCCCGTGGCTGGTCATCAAGACCCTCTTCACCGACTGGCACACGCTCTACCCGTCGCTCCTGGTCACCCTGCAGATCACCTTCTCGGCGCTCGCGATCGCGATCATCGGCGGGGTCGGCCTCGCGGTGCTCTTCACCCTCTCCAAATGGGTCGAGCTCTCGCTCTTCCCCTTCGCGGTGATCGCCCAGGTGACACCGATCATCGCCGTGGCTCCGTTGATCCTGATCTATGTCGACAGCACCTACGCAGCGCTTCTGCTCTGCGCCTGGATCGTCGCCTTCTTCCCGATCCTCTCCAACACCACGCTGGGTCTCAACAGCGCCGATCACAACCTGGTCAACCTGTTCCAGCTCTACGGCGCCAATCGCTGGCAGATGCTGCGCTATCTCCGGCTGCCCTCCGCCATGCCGTATTTCCTCGGCGGGCTGAAGATCGCCGGCGGCCTGGCCTTGATAGGGGCCATCGTCGCCGAGTTCGCGGCCGGCACCGCCGGGACGGGCTCCGGCCTCGCCTATCGAATCCTGGAGGCCAGCTACCGGCTCAACATCCCCCGCATGTTCGCCTCCTTGATCCTGATCTCGCTCTCCGGCATCCTGATCTTCTTCGCCTTCACCCTCCTGTCGCATCTTATGCTCAGGAAGTGGCACGAGAGCGCCTTGAAGCGGGAGAACTGAGGGCGTGGTGAAGATCCCGGACGAGGCGAGCTTCACGCTGCAGGACGCGACAGTGCCCCTGGCGATGGTCGACGGCGCCGGGCTAGCACCCTTCGCCGATGCGGATGCCTGTGTGAGCGTGGACATCCACATCGAGGACGCGCGAATCGCCGGGGTGACGGCTGCCGGCGGGG
>SLRI01000086.1 GCA_007131045.1 Rhodospirillales bacterium | reverse complement strand
TCAGGTGCAGCGGGATGTCGCGGATGGTCTTGACGTTGGCGGTGATGTCCTCGCCGGTCTGGCCGTCGCCGCGGGTCGCACCGCGGACGAGCAGGCCCGCTTCGTAGCGCAGCGCGCAGGAGAGGCCGTCGATCTTGGGCTCGGCCACGAGGTCGACCGGGGCGTCGGATGCCAGGTTCAAGAAGCGGCGGATGCGGGCGAGGAAGTCGCGCACGGCGTCTTCCTCCATCGCATTGTCGAGCGACAGCATCGGCACCCGGTGCTCGACCTTGCCGAAGGCCTCGACCGGGGCGGCACCGACGCGGTAGCGCGGGCTATCGGGGCGCACGAGGTCGGGGAAGCGCTCTTCGATGGCGGCGTTGCGGCGCACCAGCGCGTCGTACTCGGCGTCGCTGATCTCGGGCGCGTCCGCTTGGTGATAAAGCCGGTCGTGGCGGGCGATTTCGGCAGCGAGCTCGGCCAGCTCGGCTTCGGCCTCGTCCTTGCTCAGCGCCTCGACGTCTTTCGTCATCGGGCACTCGCCACGTCGAGCAGGCTGGAGGCGGCGGCCCGGGCAGCCTCGGTGATCTCGGCGCCGGCGAGCATCCGGGCGATCTCGTCGCGGCGCTCGGGCTCGGCGAGGCGGCGGACGCGGACGGTCGCACCGTCGTCGGTGGTCAGCTTCTCGACCTTGAAGTGGTGGTCGGCGCGGGCTGCGACCTGGGGCGCGTGGGTCACGACCAGGACCTGGCGTTCGGCCGCGAGCCGGGCCAGGCGCTCGCCCACCGCGTCCGCCGTGGCCCCGCCGATGCCGGCGTCGACCTCGTCGAAGATCATCGTCTCGGCGGCAGCCGCCCGGGCGAGCACGACCTTCAAGGCCAGCATCAGCCGCGACAGCTCGCCGCCCGACGCGATCTTGGCGATCGGGCCCAGGGGCTGGCCGGGGTTGGTGGAGACCAGGAGGGCCACACGGTCGAGGCCGTCGGGGCCGGCCTCGGCTTCCGGGATTTTTTCGATCTGCACCTCGACGCGGGTGCGCTCCAGCTTCAAGGGCGGCAGTTCGGCCATGACCAGGCGGACGAGGGTTCCGGCCGCCTTCTCGCGGCTCTCGTGGAGGCTAAGGGCTGCCTCGAGAAAGCGGGCTCGGGTGGTGCGGGCGTCGCGCTCGAGGTCGGCCAGGGCTTCGGCCCCGGCATCGATCGAGGCGAGTTCGTCACGTGTCCGCTCGAGCAGCGCCGGCAGCTCGTCGACCGGGACCCGGTGCTTCCTCGCGGCGTCCCTTAGCGCAAAGAGGCGCTCCTCGAGCGCCTCGAGCGAGCGGTCCTCGCCTGCGATGTCGTTCAGGGCTGCGGTGATCTCGGCCTCGGCCTCGCCCGTCTCGATCAGCGCCCGCTCGAGCGCCTGAAGGGCGGGCTGCAGCTTTTCGGCGGCGATTTCCGGCGCGCGCAGCAGGCGGCGCTCGGCGGCACCCAGCCGGCTGAGCGCCCCGTCGTTGCCGGCGAGCTCGCCCAAGGCCTGGTCGAGGGCGGCGAGCAGCTTTTCCTTGTGCAGCAGGCGTGCGCGCTCCTGGGCGAGCTCTTCCTCCTCGCCGATCCGGGCATCGAGCTCCTCGAGATCGACCAGGCGGTGGCGGAGGTAGTCCTCGTCGCGCCGCGCCTGGTCGATCTGCGCCTTCTTCAGGGCGATGGCATCGGCCAGGCGGCGCCAGGCGGCATGGGCGGCGCGGGTGGCAGCCAGCAGCTGGTCGTGCCCGGCGAAGGCGTCGAGGACGGTGCGGTGGTTCTTCGTGTCGGTGAGGCCGCGCTGGTCCATCTGGCCGTGCACCTCGACCAGAAGGTCGCCGAGCTGGCGCAGGGTGGCGGTGCCGACCGGCGCATCGTTGACGAAGGCACGGCTGCGGCCGTCGGCGGCGAGGCTGCGCCGAACGACCAGCTCGGGCTCGCTGGTGGCCAGGTCCTGGGCGCGCAAGAGCATGGTGGCCTGGTGGTCGTCGCGGGGCTCGAAGCAGGCGGTGACGGACCCCTGCCCTGCCCCGGTCCGCAGCAAGGCGCGATCGGCGCGGGCCCCGAGGACGAGGCCCAAGGCGTCGAGGATGATCGACTTGCCGGCCCCGGTCTCGCCGGTGAGCACGGTGAGGCCAGGGGCGAGCTCGAGATCGAGGCGCTCGATCAGGACGATGTCGCGGATCGAAAGGCTCAGCAGCATGGGCGGCCCTCTCGCTGCTGCCGCCCCGGGCCCCGGCTCAGAAGAACCGTCGCAACCAGGAGCCCTGGCTCGCCTCGGTGGGCATGCCGTTCTGCCCGACGAGGGCATAGGCGCGCTCGTACCATACGCTGTCCGGATAATTGTAGCCGAGCACCGCCGCGGCGTTCTGCGCCTCGTCGACGACGCCGAGGGCCAGATAGGATTCGGTCAGCCGATGCAAGGCCTCGGGCACATGGGTGGTGGTGTCGTAGGCCTCGATGACGGTCCTGAAGCGGTTGATGGCGGCAACGTACTTCTGCTGGCGCTGGTAGTAGCGGCCGATCTCCATCTCCTTGCCGGCGAGATGATCGAAGGCGAGGTCCATCTTGAGCTGGGCGTCACGAGTGTACTCGCTGTCGGGAAAGCGGCGGACCAGCTCGCCGAAGGCGTTCAAGGCCTCCTCGGTCATCTCCTGGTCGCGGCCGACATCCGAGATCCGCTCGTAGTAGGACATGCCGATCAGATAGTGGGCGTAGGGCACGTCGCGGTGGCCGGGGTGGAGGTCGATGAAGCCGCGCAATGCGCCGATTGCCTCCTCGTAGTGCTGGCCCTCGAAATAGCTGTAGCCGGCCATGATCTGCGAGCGGACGGCGAGCTGCGAATAGGGGTGCTGGCGCTCGACCTCCTCGAAGGCCCGGGCGGCATCCCGGTAGTTGCGGGCCGCGAGCAGGCTCTCGCCCTCGGCGAAGAACTCCTCGGCCGGGCGCTCGACATACTCCTCGCCGCGATTGCCGCCGCAGGCGACGAGCAGGCCGGCGACGGCCAGCGCCAGGAGAGCGCTGCGCAGCCTCTTGTGGCCGGCTGCTCGGCGGGTCGTGGGTCGAGCTTTCGTAACGGTCATCGATCGTCTTCCCGGAGTCCGCCCGGTGATGCATCGTACCGGAGCGGAGAGTGGTCGGCATCGGTCGAGCGGCTGGGGCCCGGCTCGCGCACGGCGTGGGTAATCTAGTCGCTCGCTTGCCCGCTTGGAAGGGACAACCGCGTCAGCGGGCTCAGCCGGCGGCCGAGCGCTACCTGCTGGCCACCTCGATCGCGCGCAACAGCGGCAGCCAGTCGGCCCGACCGGCGGCGGCGCGGCCGGGCGGCACGTCGAACAGCCCGAGCCCATCCACGGCGAGCTCGGTATAGAGTGCCCGATCGGTCAGCTGGGCCGCGGGCGCGAAGCCCGCCTCGGCCAGCGCGTCGAGCAGCCGCTGCGACGCGCGCTGCCGCGGCCGCTGCCGGTTGGCGACCACCAGCACCGCCTTCTTGCCCTTGGCGATCGGCTTGATGGTGTCGAGCTTGGCAAGGAAGCGGGCGGTGCTGCGCTCGTCGAACACCGAGGCGAGCACCGGGACGATCACCAGATCGGCACTCTTCAGGAGGTCCTCGACATGGCCGAGCCGGACCCCGGCCGGCGCATCGATCACCAGCCGCTGCAGCTTGTCCGGCAGCCCGGTCGTCGCCTTGCGCCAATCCAGGCCGCTGATCGGGGCGGCCGTCGCCGGGCGGACGGCGAGCCAGCCGAGGCTGCTCTTTTGCCGGTCGACATCGGCGAGGCCCGTGGCGAAGCCGGCATTGGCGAAGGCGGCTGCCAGGTTGGTGGCGATGGTCGTCTTGCCGCAACCGCCCTTGGTGTTGGTGACCAGGATCGAGGTGGTCACCCGGCGTCGTCCGCATCCTGCCAGAACGGCCGCTGGGCAATGAAGTCCTCCCAGGCGGCGGTCGCCGCCGCCCGCCGCCCGGCCATGCTCTCCGCCTGCCAGCCGAGGACGAAGCCGATGCCGCGCTCGAGCTCTCGCCGCTCGGCGGCCGGCCGCATCGGCGCCCGCGCGGCCAAGTCCTCCAGGAGGACCCGCGCTTCGGCCTGGTCGTTCAACAGGCCGAGCTCGTCCTGCAGGGCGGCCGCGGCCTTGGCGTAGCGCCTGGCGGCCTTGCCCGGGAACAGCCCACCCAGGAACTCGACACCGTAGCGCAGCTTCTTCAGCGCCAGGCGCACCTCGTGACGCTCGTCGTCGGCGAGATCGGCGAAGCCCCGGCCGAGCTTCCTGACCCGCTTGTGCCGCTTGGCGAGCAGCGGCCGGGCGAGGTCGATCACCGGGCTCTCCAGCACCGCGCACGCCGCCTCGTCGGCCGTCTCCCGCCAGCGCTCCAGCGCCACCCAGGAGGTCCAATCGAGCACCAGATCGGCGTGGCCGTCGCTGCGCAGAAAGGCCCGGGCCGCATCGTAGGCGACCGCGCGTTCGGCCTGGGCTCGGCGCGCCAGGGCCGCCATGGCCGTCGCCGCCTCCGGGGGTGCAGCGGCCGCGATCGGCGGCAGCAGCTGAGTGACGAAGACGTCGAGCCCGCGCGCCCGACCGGTCGCCTCGATCACGCTCTTCAGCCGCTCGTTCCAGCTCTTTCGCTCGGCCTCGTCGAGGGCAGCGGCGAAGATCGACAGCGCCGAGCGGCTGCGGCGCACCGCGATCCGCAGCTGGTGGATGCCCTCGATCTCGCGGCCGTCGGCGGCCGGTCCGATATTGCGCAACCACTGGCCGAGGCAGTTGTCGAGGATGGTGCCGAGCGCGTCGCTCGTGCTCTGCTCGCGCTCCAGCTGCACCTTCTTGGCCTTGACGGCGGCCGGGGACCCACCGTTGGCGAGACGAAAGCCGCGCTCGGCCTTGTCGATGGTGGAGATCTCGAGCCTGGCGAACCGGCGGAGCTGGTCGAGCAGAAGATAGAGCCCGCGGGTCGGGCCGGCCTTGAGCTCGAGCTCGATCTCGGCCACCGGCTCGATGCGCTCGGCCGCGGCATCGCCGTTCGGCCGAACGATCAGGCGGCCGTCGTCGAAGGCGACCTCGATGATCGCCGGCGGTGCGCCCGGCACCGGCTGCTCGACCAAAACGATGGTCCGCTCGATCTCACTGGCGAAGACGAGCTCGAGTTCCTCGGGGAGGACGAGGCCGAGCCGGTCGAGCGCCCGGCCGTCGTGGACCAGGTCGGGTCGCGGCGTCCAATCGTCGACCGGGCGCTCCCATTCGCCGCGCTCGGTATGAGCGCCTTGGTTGTCGCTCTTGGCCTTGACCGTCTGCACGAAGCTCGCGGTGCCCGCCTCGGCGGAATCCTCATCTTGGGGGCCGGCGATGCGGCGGACGCGCAGGGTGACGCCACGAGCAGCGAGGCGCCGGTCGTCGGTGTCGAAGTAGCGGCTCTCGAGCGACTTCGTCGGCTGCCCGGAAAAAGCCGTCGGGCCGTCGCGCAAGCGGTCCGCTACAATTTTCAGCTGGGCAGGATCGACCAGCAGCTTGAGTTCGATCTCTCGATCCGCTGTCGGTGCACGCACGAATCCTCCTGCCGCAGGCTCTGTGGCCTAGCGATTTCTGATTGTCACGCAGCTGTCACAATCGACGACTGAGCCACGCGAGCCCTTGATGCGCATAGAACGACATCGTCTAACTACTCTTGTCACTGACCCAGATCAATGCGGTAGGATCATCCGATCGGCATAGCGGCCGGAACGAGCGTGAGAGATTGCCACGCGCGTGGGCGAATGTCATGAGCATGACGAACGAGGCAGGAGGGGCGGCGATGAGCTTGAAGAACATTCTGGTCCATATCGACGAGAACAAGACGTGCGCGAAGCGGGTGGATGCCGCGGTCGCCCTCGCCCACGGGTTCGATGCGCATCTGGCCGCGGTGATGCTGGTCGCCGAGCCGCACGTGCCGCCGGCGCTGGGGGTTCACATCCCGGCCGATGTGCTGCAGCGGCAGCGCCAGGACAGCGCGGCCAAGGCCGCCGAGGTGCTCGAGGCGGTGCGCCGGCAGGGCGACAAGGCCGGGTGCGCGATCGAGGTGCGCCACGAATGGGTCAAGCTCGACGATTTCGCCGCCGCCTTCGCCCGCCAAGCCCGCCACTACGATCTCTCGATCGTCGGCCAGGTCGATCCCGACGAAGGTGACGTCGACGGCGAGTTGATCGCCGAGGCGGCCTTCATGCAGAGCGGCCGGCCGGCGCTCTTGATCCCCTATATCGGCGCCCGCACCTTGCCGCCGAAGCGCGCCCTGGTCGCCTGGGACGGCTCGCGCGAGGCGGCGCGGGCGGCCAACGACGCGCTGCCGCTCCTGGCGAGAACCGAAAAGGTCACCATCCTGGTGGTCGATCCGGGCTCGCTCAAGGGCCGGGTGGGCGATCAGCCCGGGGCGGATCTGGCCGCGCATCTGGCCCGGCACGGCCTCACCGCCGAGGTGGTGACCGCCGCCAGTGGCGGGCTCGGCGCCGGTGACGTGATCATCGGCCAGGCCACCGACATCGGCGCCGATCTCGTGGTGATGGGCGGCTACGGCCACTCCAGGCTGCGCGAGCTGGTGCTCGGCGGGGCGACGCAGAGCATGCTCGACCACATGCCGGTACCGGCGCTGCTCTCGCACTGAACCGGCACGCCGGAGGACGCGAACAGGGTGTGCTCGGCAGCGGCCTGGAACCTTGCCGGATAGCGTGCGTTAAGGCTACGAAGTGGCATTGACGGCGCTGCCCGATGCAGGGCCCGACAACCGAGGGAGCGTCACCATGGCGGTAGGCAACGACAACAGCAACAAGAAGACCGACAGCGGCCGGCTGGAGGCGGATATCGAGCAGCTCAAGAAGGATCTCAAGAAGCTCAACGAGACTCTGGTCGGGATCGGCCGGGAGGGCCTCGACGCGGTGCAGACCGAGGGGGCGGCCCGCCTCGAGGCCTTGCGCAAGGAGGCGGACGACCTTGCCAAGCGGTTGAAGAGCAAAGGCCAGAGCCAGTACGACGCGCTCGAGGCGCAGGTCCAGGACAAGCCGCTCTTGACCTTGATGGCAGCCTTCGGCCTCGGGCTGATCATCTCCCGCCTCATCGACCGCCGCTGAGCCCGGCATGCTCGCCGCGGCGGCGCGCTTCGCGCGGTTGATCACCGCCGCCACCGACCGGGCCTATCTCGAGCGACGCCTTCGGGCGGCCGCCTTGACGTCGGGCGCATGGGCGGTGGCCGGGTTGATGATGCTGGTGGCCATGATCTTCGTCCAGATCGCCGTCTTCGCGGCGCTCTTGGAGGTCATGCCGGCATGGGGTGCCGCGCTGATCGTCGCCGCCTTGGCGATCATCGTCGCCGGCATCGCGCTGCTCGTCGCCACCCGTCGCTCGCGCCACGAGCCGCTGCCGCGCAACGACACGGTCGAGGCGCTCAGGCGGGACCCCAATACGGCCGCCGCGGCCGCGATGGCGCCGCTGGCCGACGAGGCCCTTCAGGCCACCCGCGAGCGGCCGGGCGAGACGATGCTCCTGGCGCTGGCCGCAGGGATGATCGCCGGCCGGTTCCTGCGCCGGCCGAAACGCTAGCGGCCGACCTCTTCATGCTCAATCGTCTCGGTCTCGGCCATGGCGAGTGCCGTCCATTCGCGCATTGCGGGTGCCTCTAGCGCGGTTTGCCGGTAGGCGGCCGCGACCGTCGGCAGGTCGATGCCGTAGGTGCGAAAGCGGGACGCCACGGGCGTGTACATCGCATCCGCCGCACTCCAGGCGCCGAACAGCCAGGGGCCGGCGCTGCCGAAGCGGTCGCGGGCAGCCTCCCAGATCGC
>SLRI01000322.1 GCA_007131045.1 Rhodospirillales bacterium | reverse complement strand
GGCGGCAGGCTGGCCGGGATGTCGCCGACGATGCGCACGCCCCGGTCGCCGAGCGCCAGGTTGGCGGTCAAGGCGGTGGTGGCGACGATGGCGATGATCGGGCCGGTTCGGGCGACGAGATCGGCGGCGCGGGGTGGCAGGCGGAGCTTCAAGAGCAGCGGCTGGAGCCCTTTCCTCACCCAGAAGAGGAAGGCGAGGGCGGGAAGGCCGAGGGCGGCGGTCGCGAGGTTCAGGCTGGTGATGTCGCGGGCGAAGCTCCAGGCGATCTCCACCAGGGTGTAGCCGGATGTCCTGATGCCGAGCAGGTGGCCGAACTGGCTGGCGGCGATGATCAGCCCGGCGGCGGTGATGAAGCCCGAGATGACGGGATGCGAGAGGAGGTTGGCAAGCGCCCCCAGGCGCAACAGGCCCATGACGATGAGGATGAGGCCGGAGAGGAAGGCCAGGATCAGCGCCGCGGCGATGAAGTCGGCGGTGCCCTGGGCTGCGACCTGGCCGGCGGCGGCGGCGGTCATCAGCGAGATGACGGCAACCGGGCCGACGGCGAGCGTGCGGCTGGTGCCGAAGAGCGCGTAGACGACCAAGGGTGCCATCGAGGCCCAGAGGCCGACGACCGGCGGCAATCCGGCGAGCATGGCGTAGGCCAGGCTCTGCGGGATCAGCATGATGGTGACGATCACCGCGGCCACCAGATCCGAGACCAGGGTGTGGCCACGATAATCCCGGCCCCATTCGAGGACGGGGAAATAGCGGGCGAGCCTCGGCTGCATGGCGGTTCGATTTCTGAAAAATGTGGGGAGGATGACCTTCCCCACGCCCCTCCGTTATTTTGCGCTGGCGCCACTCACCCCCGCCGGCCCAAAGTTCCGGTGGGTGCAGGGAGGATCATCCTCCCTGCGTTTCTTTCATGCCGCAGCCTTTACCAGGCGCTCCGGCATGAACCGGTAGGCCGCCATGCCGGCGATCATCGCGATGACGAAGACGATGGCCTGCCATTTCAAGGTGACGAGGGCGGCGATGGCGGGGCCGGGGCACAAGCCGACGAGGCCCCAGCCGAGGCCGAAGATCACAGCACCGGTGACGAGTGGGGTGTCGATGGTCCGGTTGCTGGGCACGTGGAAGCGCTTCTCCAGGACCGGGCTCTCCATCCGCCTCTTGACGAGGTAGGCTGCAGCCGAGGGGACCAGGGCACCGCCCAGGACGAAGGCCAGGGTCGGGTCCCAGGCGCCGGCGACGTCGAGAAAGGCCAGGACCCGGGCCGGGTTGATCATGTCGGAGATGGCGAGGCCGGCGCCGAAGAGGAGGCCAGAGGCGACGGCGAGGAGGGTGCGCTCGAGCATCAGGCGACTCCGAGCAGGTGGCGGACGGTAAAGACGGTGAGCGCTGCTGCGACCATGAAGGTGAGGGTGGCCACGAGCGAGCGGGGCGACAGGCGGGCGAGGCCGCAGACCCCGTGGCCGCTGGTGCAGCCGGCGCCGAGCCTGGTGCCGAAGCCGACCAGGAGGCCGCCGGCGACGAGCAGGCCGATGGACGAGGTGATGATGATCTGCGGCTCGCGGACGACGGCCATGGCGAGGCCGGCGCCGAGCACGATGCCGACGAGAAAGCCCAGGGCCTGGGTTCGCGCCGGCGACCAACTGCCGCTGCCGGTGAGGCCGACCACGGTTGCGGCGATACCCGAGATGCCGGCGACGCGGCCGGCACCGAGGAGGTAGAGGGCGGCCGAGAGGCCGATCAGGAGGCCGCCCGTGAGCGGCCAGAGGAAGTGCAGTTCGGTCATGGTGCCGGCTGCTCCTGCTGGGTGTGGCGGGGTCGCTGCGCGCCGGGCTTGCGGAACGCTGTCCAGCGCGATATATATACCCTTGCGTAAACTGTGCAAGTGTTGATGGGCGCGGATCGACGCGCCCCAGCCCGAGGTAGCCGCATGGCCGCAACCCGGACGTCCCCACCGAGCCTCGAGCAGCTCCAGGCGAAAGCGCCGGAGGCCGCGGCGTTCCTTCGGCATCTGGCCAATCCGAGCCGGCTGATCCTGCTCTGCCACATCGCCCGGGGCGAGTGCTCGGTCAGCGAGATCCAGAGCGCGCTCGGGCTCAAGCAGCCGGCCTTGTCGCAGCAATTGGCGGATCTCCGCCGCTCCGGCCTGGTCCAGACCCGTCGCCAGTCGCGGACCATCTACTACGCCATCAAGGACGGCCGGGCGAGGGCGGTGATGGCGATGCTGCAGGAGATTTTTTGTGGCGACGCGGCGAGCGAAGTGGCCGTACCCTCGCCGCCGCCCACCGGCCCGCCGTTGGCCGCCCACCCGTCGGCCGTCCACCCGCCGGCAGGTGACGCGGCGCGGTTCGCCCGCGTCCGATCCGAAAACTGAACAGGTGCCCTGGAGACCCGGCATGACCGCATCACCCGTCGTCAAGAGCTTTTGGGACGAGCCCACCGGCAGCTGGCAGTACGTCTTTCACGACCCGGCCACGATGCGCGGTGCCATCGTCGACCCGGTCTGGAACTTCGATCCCAGGGCCGGGGCCACGACCACCCACGACGCCGACCGCATTCTCGACTACGTGCGCGAGACCGGAATCGAGATCGTCTGGATCCTCGACACCCATCCGCATGCCGACCATTTCTCGGCCGCGCCCTACCTGAAGGAAAAGCTGGGGGCGCCGACCGGCATCGGCGAGCATGTGGTCAAAGTCCAAAAGCTCTGGCAGGACATCTACAACCTGCCGGACCTCGCCACCGACGGCAGCCAGTGGGACAGGCTGTTCGCCGACGGCGACACGTTCTCGGTCGGCGAGATCCCGGTCCGGGTCATGTTCTCGCCCGGCCACACCCTGGCCTCGGTCACCTATGTCGCGGGTGATGCCGCCTTCGTCCACGACACGCTGATGGTCCCGGACAGCGGCAGCAGCCGCGCCGATTTTCCGGGCGGCGATGCGGCCGTGCTCTACCGCAGCATCCAGCGGATCCTGGCCCTGCCGGAGGAGACCCGGCTGTTCGTCGGCCACGACTACGCCCCGAACGGCCGCGCGCCCGCCTGCGAGGCGACCGTCGCCGAGCACCAGCGGCACAACATCCACTTGAAGGACGACCCGAGCGAGGCGGACTTCGTCAGGGTTCGCACCGAACGCGACCAGACGCTGCCGCTGCCCAAGCTGATGCTGGCGGCGCTGCAGATCAACATCCGCGGCGGGCGCAAGCCGGAGCCGGAGGCGAACGGCCGGGCTTATCTGAAGATCCCGCTCGACTGTTTCGAGCCGCGCGGCGACGCCGACGACTGAGGAGCAGGGTCGGAAAGGATGATCCTTTCCGCACCCCACCCTTCTTTCAGCGGCCCGAGGTGGCGTCTTCCTGATGGGGGCGGCGTTTGCCGGCGTCGTTGCTTTGCCAGGGCCAGCGGCCGGTGATCTCGCACTCGAGGGTGAAGCTGAGGAAGGTGCGGAGCAGGATGATCAGGCCGAGGACAGAGAGATTCTCGATCGTCGGCTCGATCGCCACCGTGCCGATGATGTCGGCGGCGATCAGGAACTCGAGGCCGAGCAGAATGCCGCGTGCGAGGCTGGTGCGAAAGCGGTGGTAGACCACATCCCGGCTGCGCCGTTGCCTGATGTGCTCGGCGGCCTGCACCAGGCAGAAAGCGAGCGCCCCGACGATGGCGAACACGCCGCAGGCCTCGAAGGTGAAGGCCAGCCAGTGCAACAGTTCGTCGAACCAGACCGTCCACGTGAAAAAAGCCCGCTCTTCCATGTGCTCACCTCCTGAGAATGCGCTCGATCGACCCTAGCGGCGGCAGCGGCTGGGCTGAAGGGCGCGCCGGCCGAGCCGGCGAAAAGCCCACCGCCGCTTGACCCTTTGGGCCGCATCGCCGATCAAGCGGTCTGCGCAAGAAGCACTCGGGGGAGACGGCGATGCAGAAGATCGGGTTCGTGGGGCTCGGGCAGATGGGTGGGGCGATGAGCCGCAACCTCATCAAGGCCGGGCATGCGCTTCGGGTCTACGATCTCGACCCGCGGGCTGTGGCGGCCGTGGTCGAGGCCGGGGCCGAGGCGGCAAAGAGCCCGGCCGCGGCAGCGAAGGAGGCCGAGGTGGTCTTCACCATGCTGCCGGTCGGGGCCGTCGTCGAGGCTGCCTGCTTCGGCGAGCACGGCATCGCCGAGGGGATCGCCGCCGGTGCCGTGGTGGTGGACATGAGCACCATCCTGCCGGCGGAGACCCAGCGCATCGGCGCCCGGCTGGCAGAAAAAGGGGTCGCCATGGTCGACGCGCCGGTCGGGCGCACCTCGGCGCATGCGGTGGCCGGCACCTCGACCTTCATGGTCGGCGGCGAGCCCGCGGCGATCGAGCGCGTGCGCCCCCTGCTGATGGCGATGGGCGAGCAGGTGACGGTCTGCGGGCCCCTGGGCGCCGGGGCCACGATGAAGCTGGTCAACAACTACATCTCGGCGGTGGTCAACCTGGCGACGGCCGAGGGCTTGGCCATGGGGCAGAAGGCCGGCCTCGGGCTCGACGTGATGGCCGAGGTGCTGTCGCACACCCCGGCCGGGCGCGGCCACATCACCACGACCTGGCCCCAAAAAGCGTTGAAGGACGACCCGTCGCCGGCCTTCATGCTCGATCTCGCGACCAAGGATCTCGGGCTCGCGGTCGAACTCGCGGCTGCATTGAAGGTGCCGCTGGCCACAGGGGCGGTGAGCCGGCAGCTCTACCAGGTGGCCCAGGCCCGCGGCCACGGCCGCGACGACTGGACCACGGGCGTGTTTCGGACGCTAAAGGCGCTTGGCGGGGTCGGCTCCTGATCTGCTTGCATTTGTACAGACTGCTGTACATATATGGGCAGAATTTCGAGGGGTGACCCATGGATGTGCTGAGCTACTCGGAGACGCGTGCGCGGTTGAAGGAGGTCATGGACCGGGTCGTGGCCGATCGCCAGCCGGTGGTCGTCACGCGGCAGAAGGCCGAAGCGGTGGTGATGGTCTCGCTGGCCGACTGGAATGCGATCGAGGAAACGCTGAATTTACTCGGGGTGCCGGCCAATGCCGAGCGGCTCCGCGCTGCAATCGATGAACTGGATGCAGGCGGCGGGCAGGAGCGGACGCTGGTCGAGCAGTGAAGCTGATTTTCGCTGCTCGGGCCTGGGAAGACTATCAGTACTGGCTGGCCAATGATCCAGCCGTTCTCCGCCGCCTGAATGCACTGATCAGGGAATGCCGGCGGACGCCGTTTACCGGGACGGGAAAGCCGGAGCCGCTGAAGGGAGACTTGAAGGGCTGGTGGTCGAGGCGGGTGACGCTCGAGGACCGGCTGGTCTATCGCGTCGCCGGCGACGCTGACGACCGACGCCTGGAAACCGCCCAGTGCCGACTGAACTATTGACCGAATGTGGCGGAAAATTGGCTCCCCGGGCCGGACTCGAACCAGCGACCCAGCGGTTAACAGCCGCTTGCTCTACCAACTGAGCTACCGGGGAACACGGGCTGCCTATAGCAATGGCGGGCAACGGTGCCAAGCGCTAATGGCGGGTTGGAGGCCCGGGCCGGAATCGAACCGACGTGCAAGGATTTGCAGTCCTCTGCATCACCACTCTGCCACCGGGCCGCCGATCACCGCTCGTGGTGCCTGAGTGCACGACAGCGGCGGAGCGCTCTGTTAAACGGGCCGGCGTGTCGGTGCAAGGCCGATTCCATCGCACCACCCGTAGGGCATATATAGAGCCTCCATGATGATCGTCATCTGCCGACTGGCCGCTTTCGCTGCTCTCGCCGCGGTTCTGGTCGCTGCGCCACCGCTCCGCGCCGAGCGGGTCGGGGCTTACGATTTTCCGTTCGTCGATCCGCTGGTCGCGACGGTGGTCGCCACACCTCTGGCGAACCGGGTCGAGCTGCCGGAGCTCGAGGAGGGGCGCGAGGCCGAGCCCTTTTTCGTCCAGCCGCTGCCCGACCGCGAGGTGCCGCCGGTCTTCTTCTTCGAGCGCTTCGGCGCCGAGTTCGGTCTGTTCGCCAATGACGGCCCGGCGCCGCTGGTCTTCGTGATCGCCGGAACCGGTGGCAACTGGAAGTCGGACAGCAACTGGCGGCTGGCCAGCCTGCTCTTCGATGCCGGCAACCACGTCATCGCCCTGCCCAACCAGACCCACGCGAATTTCATCGTCAACGCCTCGACGAGCGGCGTGCCCGGCCGGCTCGGCGACGATGCCGCCGACATGCATCGGCTGATGCGCGCCGCTCTCGACCGGGTGGCCGGCCGCATCGAGGTGAGCGAGATCCATCTCGCCGGCTTTTCGCTGGGCGCCACGCTCGCCGCTTTCGTCGCGGCGCACGACGAAGAGCGGCTGGCGGCAGGCGATCCGGCCTTCGACTTCCGCCGGGTCCTGCTGCTCAACCCGTCGGTCTCGCTCTACACCTCGATCCAGTTGGTCGACGACATGCTCGACCGCTTCGTCGCGGCCGACCCGAACGCCATCGCGGATTTTCTCGACCGGGCGTTCATCGCCTTTGCCCGGGTCTACGTCGCCGGCAGCCCGACCGACTTCGCCGGCGACTTCGTCTACCGCATCTATACGGCGCTCGAGCCCGACGCGGTCGACATCGAGAAGCTGGTCGGCCTCGCTTTTCGGCTGGCGGCCGTCAACCTCGCCTTCGCCGCCGACGCGATGACCGACAGCGGCTTTCTGGTGCCGTCCGGAACGCCGCTGCGCTCGACCGATCGTCGGCTGAGCGACATCTATGTCGAGGCCCGTGAGCGCCGGTTCGTCGACTATTTCGACGAGCTCTACCAGCCGTACTTCCAGAGCCGCGAGCCCGGCCTGACCCGCGAGCAGATGATCGAGGATGCGAGCCTGCGCTCGATCGAGGATTACCTGGCCGCGGCCGCGCATATCGGGTTCCTCGGCAACGAGGACGACATCATCCTGATGGCCGAGGACTGGGATTTTCTCGACCGCGTCTTCGCCGGCCGGTCGACCGTCTATCCGACCGGCGGGCACGGCGGCAATTACCTGCAGCGGGAGGTGGCGGCGCGGATCCTCGACTTCTTCGCCACGGGCTGGCGGACGGGCGCCGGCGGAGACGGCTCGTGAGCCGCGGGTGCGCCGGCCGCGCGGTGGTCGGGCTCGCGCTCGGGCTTGCGCTGGCCGCCTGTGCCGGGGGTCGAGAAGGCTCGGACAGCGCCACCCCGGTGGGCACCGCGTCGACCACCGCCGGCGAGGATCTCGACATTCTCCAGCTCACGGCGAGCGACGGGCTCCAGCTCACGGCGAGCGACGGGCTCCAGCTCGCGGCGACCGACGGGAATGCCGGCCGGCCGCGCATGGGCGCGCCGGTGATCCTGGTCGAGGATCGCTTCGAAGGCTTCAACCGCGCCATGTACCGCTTCAATTTCGAGGTCGACCAGTACGTCCTGCTGCCGATCGTGCGCGGCTACCGGTTCGTGGTGCCGCGGCCGGTGCGCACCGGCATCTCGAACTTCTTCAGCAACCTCGGCGAGTTCCGCAATGCCGGCAACGGCGTGCTGCAGGCGCGGCCCGAGGTGGCGAGCCGGGCGACCATTCGTTTTCTCGTCAATTCCACCGTCGGCGTGTTCGGCTTCTTCGATGTCGCGACCCGGCTGGGGGTCGAGCGGCAGCGCGAGGATTTCGGCCAGACGCTCGGCTGGTGGGGGATGGGCGCCGGCCCCTACCTGGTGTTGCCGATCGTCGGCCCGTCGAGCGTGCGGGATGCCGCCGGCCTGCCGGTGGACCTCGCCCTCGGCACGGTGTTGCCGCCGGGGGCGCAAATCTCCGAGATCGTCTATTCGACCCCGGCGCCGATCCCGCTGCAGGCCATCG
>SLRI01000177.1 GCA_007131045.1 Rhodospirillales bacterium | reverse complement strand
TGATCCGCAGCAGGTTCGGCTCTGGCTCGGCGGCCAGGACGATATCGGGAAAGGGTGCGGCGTTGGCCGCGATCAGCGCATGCAGCGCCCAGGGCCCGTCATAGACGAGGCGCAGCGTTCGGCCGTCCAAGGTGGCGTCGGGACGGCCTGGTGCGACCGGTTTTTGCGGTGCGTTGCGGGCCCAGCGCAGCGTCAGCTCGACCCTGTCACCCTGCCGCCAGACGAGATGGCGCTGCGGCTCGAAGGAGCTGATCCCCGTCTCGCCGATGCGCAGCGTCCATTCGATGATCTGATCGCCGCCGCGCTCGCGCTCGACATTGGTGCGGAAATCGGCGGCGACGGCGAACGCGGGGGAGGTCGCGACAGCGCCGTTCTCGGCAAGGCCCAGAAACGGTCGGGTGGCCTCGAGGGCCTGGGCGAAGTCGCCGGCGTCGATGTCGAGCCGGCCGGCCGCGGTGTCGGGGTCGCCGAGCTTGCCCAGCGCGTCGCCGAAGGTCGCAAAAAAGCGGCGCACCGTCTGTGGATCGGCGACATCGGCGAGCCGGCTGAGCCGGGTCATGGGTTCGCCCACGCCGGCGCCGACGAACGGAAAGCGCCCGGCGAGCCCGGCCTCGAAGGCGCTGGAGATCGCAGCCCAGGTCGCCCTTTCGTTGCCGGCCCTCAGTGCCGAGCAGCGGCGTTGCGCATCCTGGCGAAGCTCGGCCAGCCGGGCGCCGAAGAAGCTCGGCCCCGGGCGGACGGCAGCGAGGCGCGCGGCACAGCTGTCGCGGTCCAACTCGTTGAGATCGAGCAGGATGAAGCGCTCGAGGTCGGCGAGGTCGTTGCGGGGTGCGCTGCGATCGTAGTCGGCCAAGACGGCGAGGGTATCGCGCCAGAGCGCGATCGACGCCGCGAGGTCGAGCGGTGGGCCGAAAGCCCCGCCGCGCAGGTAGCGCAATGCCGGACCGGCGCGGCCCTGGGCCAAAAGCTGGCTGAAGGTGCGCCATTCCCGAACGAGGCCGGCGAGCGACGCGTCGCTGGCGAGGCCGAAGATGTCGGCGGCCCGGCCCGGCTGGCCGTCCCAGAGTGCCAAGCCCTGGATGCCGGGCGAATAGAGCCGGGCCGCGGTGAGCTCCCGTTCGGCCTCGACCAGCACCCGGCGTGCCTGGACGTCCGCAGTAGCGGCGAGGCGAGCGGTGACGCCGTTCAGCTGCAAGAGCACCGCCTTGTCGCGCAGCTCGGCCAGGAGCGGGGCTGCGGTCGCGAAGGCCTGCGCCTCGGCGCGCGCCAAATCGTCGACCAGTGACGGGTGGCCGAGCGGCTGGCGGGCGTCGTCGAGCAGCTGGATGACCCGCGCCTCGACCCGGACGCGGGCGTCGCCCAGGACGATCTGGCGTAGATCGGCAGGCAGTGCCGTCGCCGACGCCGCGGTGAGCTCCTGCAGCCACTCCATGGCTGCCGAGGCATCGGCTAGTCGCTCCGCCGTCCAGGCGAAGCGCTGCCCGGCAGGCGAGGTGGCCGAAGAGGTGGCCGAGGTCGCCGGCACGCGTGCCGCCAGTGAATTTGCCATTGGGCCGCGCCGCGGATCGTCGAGCAGCCGGTGGGTCGATTCGCGCAGCCGGGAATAGAGCGGATCGAGCCTTGCCGCACCGCTCTCGGCGAGCTGCACCACCGGCCGACCGGCGAAGCCTCGAAGGCGCATCAGCTCGGCCCGCGCCGTCTCCCGCTCGCGGCGCAGACCGCTGGCGAGCTGGACCCGGAGGGAGCCGGGCGCAAAGCTCAGCTCGCTGATCCGGGTTGCAGCCGCCGCCAGCCGGCGATCGGCCTCGACGCTCTCCGGCCCCAGCCAATTGCGGGCCGGATCGGCGAGCAGTCGCTCGGCCGCGCCGATCGCTTCGAGCAGCGCCTGCAGCTGCGGGCCGAGCTCGCCGGTGTGTCGATCGCCCTGGGCTAGGACCAGCTCGGCATTGTTCGAGATGGTCTCGATCGCAGCGAACAGCGGGTCTCGCCGGTAGGCGTCACCGAGCGCCGCGAGAAGGTCGCGGCCGAGCGTCGTCTCCAGCGCCGCCCAGGCGCCCGGTCCATCGAAGGCGCGCTGCCGGGTGAGGTGGAGGGCACTGATGTAGAGCCCGTAATGATCATCGAATCCGGCCGCCGGGGTGATGCCGAGGGCAGCGTGGCTCAGCTGGGCGAGATCGGCGGGCCTGGTCGAGTGCGGCAAGGCGTCGAAGCGGCGGATGTCGTCGTCGATCGCCGTCAGCGTCTCGGCGAGGGCGACGAAGGCGTCAGGGGTCGGGCCGTCGGCGCGCACCGCCGCGGCGCCGGCCTCGACCACGCGGTTCTCGAGCCCCTGGCCGATGGCGCGAAGCATCACCCGATCGAAGCCGATGGCCAGCGCCCGTCGCAGCCGGTGGTCGACCCCGGAAAAATAGGAGCTGGGCGCCAGCGGTGTCTCGACCCGATTGAACTCGAGGGCGGCCATGGCGGCGAAGAGCTCCTCGGTCGCCCGGCCGAGTGCCGAGGGCGACGGCTCGAGGCCACGGAGGCCGAGCGCCTGGTCCTCGGCCACGTAGCGGTCGACCAGTGCCAGGAGCTCGACCACACTGGCTTGCCGCTGCTCGAGGGCGAACAGCGCCAGCAGCGCCAGCCCGGCAGACCCCGCGGCGACGCCGGCGCCGATGCGCAGCCGGCGCGCCACGCGAGCCCCTTTCGTCGCCAGTGCCCGGCCCGGCGTGGCGAGGCCCGCCTCGGGCAGGATCTTGCGCGCGAAGAGCTCGGCCGCGAAGGCGGCCGGTCCGGCGGCATCGCTCGCGGAACCGGTGAGATAGAGGCCCCTGAACATGGCGGGCTCGCCGGCGGCGGCCGGCCGCATCGTCGCCGACAGGAGCACCCGCAGCGGCTCGCCGAGTTCGCGGATCGCGGCCGGCAGGGCCATCACGACACCGGGCCGTTCGGTGAAATCGGCGATCCCGGAAAGGCCGTCGAGCACGACGTCCTCGAGCGCCAGCGCCAAGGTCTCTACGGCCTCCTCGGCCCAGCGGGGCGAGAACGGCGCATCCGCGCCGTAGGGCTGCGCCCAGCCGAGCGGCACCGCATCCGAATGCTCGAGGCGCGCGGCATGGGCGAGAGCGGCAAAGCCCGGCAAGCCTTCGGCGTCGGTCAAGAGCAGGTAGACCGGACAGCGCAGTCCGCCCAGCCGCTGGGCGTCCTCGATCAGCGCCGCGAAGCGGGCACCGAGGCCTTCGATGGCACCCGGCGATTCCCGCCAGAGATCGGCCAGCACGCGTGCCGAGACGCCCAGCACGAGGGCGTCGACAGTGCCTTCCCAGCCCCGCCGCGCGGCTGTTCGGCCGATCGTCGCGTTCCAGCGCTCGCGCCAGTCGGCGGCCGCCAGCAGCGCGTCGCCGAAATCGAGCACGGCGCCGCCGGGGATGGCGACGACGCGGCCGAGAGCGTCGGGCGCCGACGCCGGCGCCCCGCCACGGGCCGCCGCGACCACCGCCGAGACGGCCGAACCCGGGGCACCGATCACGGCGACCAGCGGACCGGCGGCGAGCGCGCCCGCGATAGCCTCCGGCCGTTCGTCGGGCCCCGAATTGGCCGGTCGTGTCGGCTCGGCTGCGCCAGGTTCAGGGGGTTCGGCCGTGCCCGGGCGGGTGGCCAGCCACCAGGTGGCCATCCCGGCGAGCAGCAGCAGGGCTGTGAGCCCGGCGGCGATGATCGGCAGGAACGGCACCAGCGTCGCCATCGTTCAAAAAGGCGGCCGGTCGCCGTGCGATGCCGCGATCACCCCATCGGCGAGCCGCGCCATCTCGACATGGGTCGAGTGCCACAAGAGATGTGCCGCCAGAAGCCAGCCGACGAGGACCAGCGCCAGTGCGGCGGCGGCGCGCTCGACGGCGCGCGAGGGTCGCCGGCGCGGCGTGCTCACCGTGTAATCCGTGGCCTGGGAGAACCGCTGCCGCAACCCAAGCCGCTCCGGCGCCGAACGGTCCATGGCGATGTCGAAGAGGCCCGATCGCAGGCCGTTGATCAGCGCATCGTCGGTGCTGCCGCGGCGGCCGCCACGAAAGCCGGCGGCGAAGGCGAGAAAGAGTGCCGCTGCGACGTCGCGGCGTGCCGGCTCGACCAGTGCCACCATGCGCTCGGCCGTCTCGAGCAGGCGCTCGCCGGCGATCTCGGTCCCATAGAGTGCACGTTCGAGCAGCATGCCCGACCAGACGGCAGCACCGGGCCAGCGCACCAGATGGAGCAGCGCCTCGTCAGCATAGCAGGCGAGCACGTAGCCGCGATCGACCGCTTCGGGCCGGGCGGCCGGCGCCTCGGGCGCACCGAGCTCGACCAAGAGGCGGCGCAGCGTCACGAAGGTGGCACGCGCCTGCTCCGCCGCGAGCCTCGAAGCCGCGTTCGGGTCCGGATCGTCGGCGGCGCCCTCCACCGCCAGCGTGGCTCTGGCGGTGGCCGCGGCAATCGCGCCATCGAGGCGCTGAAAGGCGCGCAACGCCTCGCGGGTCGGGCGTGGCGCCGAGGGACTGCTCAAGCGACCGTCTCGGCGCGCTTCATCGCGGCCGCGACCGAGGGCAGGCGATCGGCACGCCGTTCCGGCGGCAGCAACAGCGCGGCCGAGGCCGGAGCCCCCGGCGCCTGTTCACCGGCGGGGTGACGGATCTCCAGGCGAGCGCCCGGGGTCAGGAACGCGGGGTCACGGATGATCTC
Organism: Rhodospirillales bacterium; assembly: GCA_007131045.1. Taxonomy (GTDB): domain Bacteria; phylum Pseudomonadota; class Alphaproteobacteria; order Geminicoccales; family Geminicoccaceae; genus SLRI01. The sequence continues at coordinate 3,147 of SLRI01000177.1, read as the reverse complement.
GATGACGACGGCACCGGGCGGCGCTGCCACATCGAGCGTCGCATCCTCGGCCAGCACGCGCCGCGCCAAGCCACGCACCCGCCGGTGCCGGGCTGCCGCCATCGCATCCTCCGTCGCGATCGTGACGGCCAGCGCCCACTCGTGGAGCGCCGCCGCGCGAACGCCCGGCGCCGGCCGGAGCAGGATCTGGAACGGGTCGGTGAGCGAGGCGGTATCGCAGGCGAGCGCGAAGGCGCCGTCCTCGAGCCGTGCCAGCGGCAGCGTGCGGCGGCCGGCATGGAGCCTGGCCACGGCCGGCAAGAGGAGATCGGCGAGTGTCCGAAAAGCCGGCAGCGCGTCAGCGTGGCGATAGGGCGGTGCGGACGGTGGCGCCAAGGCGAGGTCGATGCCGGCCACCGCACCCAGGACGTCACAAAGGGCGAGGTAGAGATCATAGGGTGCCGCGACCTCGTCACGGAGCAGCGCCTCCAGCCGTGGCAGGGCGACCACGAGGCCGCGCAGGACCGCTGCGAGCTCGGGCGCATTGCCGCCGCCGGCCTCCAGTGCGGCGCGCAAGCGGTCGCTGAGGCTCAGCGCCTTCTCCCGCAGCCCGAGCGCCAGTCGGGTGGCGACGGCGTGGGCCGGCGTGTCGCGGGTCACCCGCAACAGCGGCGGCTGGTAGTCGAGCGGCTGCAGCCGCCCGTCGACCCGGCCGATCCGCGCGAGCGGCAGCGCCACGTAGGCGCTGCCGGGGCCGACGAGGGGGCTGTCGGTGACCAAGAGTGTCGGCGCCGGGCGCAATCGTGGCGTGGCCACCGGGTTGTCGCCGGTGTTCTCGTCGAGCGCCGGAGCACCATCGAGCGACAGGTAGCGGCGCAGCGCACCCGGTGCTGCTGCCCGCTCGGAGTGCATCGCCACGGCGACGTGGATGGTCGCAGGCTCGGCCGCGAGGTCGTGGTCGATGGCCTCGAGGTCGAAAACGAGCTCCGGCGAGCCCGGGGCCGGATGGGAGACGATCAGCCCGTCGCTGAACAGGGCTTCGAGCGCCAGCACGCGGAACTGGCCGGCGAGCAGCGCCGACCGGTCGATCTCCAGCCGCCGCACCCCCCAGAGAAAGGGTGTGGCCGCACGCATCTGGGCGTTGACCATCGCCTCGACGCGGCGGGCCTCGAGCTGGAAGTGCTGTGGTGCCAGCAGCATGCCCTCGTGCCACTGCACCGGGTCCGGGGTGGCGAAGACGACCGGCTCGTCGTGCTCGAGGGGGCTCATCGGGTCACCTCGATCGCCTCGCGGCCGATGTCGACCCGCAGCCCCTTCAAGCTGTCCAGGCGCACCCGATGGGCACCCGGCGCCCTGATGCTGGCGAAGAGGAACACCGCTTCGGTTCGGCAGGCGAAGCGCAGCGGCTCGGGCCCCACCGTCTGGCCCGGTGCGACCTCCCATCCGGTGACGGTCAGCGTCGCCGGATGGTCGCGCAACAGCTGCTCGCGGGTCGCGAAATAGGTGCCGGCGTCGAGACCGGCGAGGCGGTCGGCCAAGGCGGCCTCGGTGGTGGCGGCGAGGTCGATCGCGGTTGCCGAACTCCTGTTGGCATCGGCCGCGGCGTTCACCGTCATGCTGCCGGTCCGGTCGAGCAGGCACGGCTTGGCGCAGGCGGAGAGGCCCAGCAGGATCACCGCGACAAGGGCGAGCCGCCGGCTCACTCGCTAGGCTCCAGGGCGCGAACCTGAGGATCGACACCGACCAGACGGCGAATGTCGGCGGCCGTGGCGGTGGCCGTGGCAGCGTCGGCGAACGGCCCGGCCGAAACCATCCAGCCGCCTCGCCCGTCGGCATTCACGAACGGCGTCAGCCTCACCGACGCGGCAACGGCGGCAATCGTCTCGGCCAGGGTTGCTGCATGGCTCTCGCTGACGAAGGCGCCGGCATGCACCATGAAACCGGTGGGCTCCAGTGCCGCCAGGGCATGGACGACGCGAGGACCGAGATCGAGCGGCAGATCGTCCAGCGGCAGCCGCGCGGTGGTAGCGCCCGCGGCACGCCCGGCTGCCGCCGGTGCTCCGATGGACGCTGTCGCCGGTACGGTCAGAGCGGCGACGGCGCTCGCTGCTGCGGGCTCGGCCGGCGCCGGGATTTCGGGCAGAAAGGCCGGATCGAGGCTGGCCATCGCGTCGGGCGACGCCGTTTCGGAAGCAGCCATCGGCTGCCCGGCCTCCGGCACCGAGCCGCTCAGCATGAGGGCGACGACCGCACCGAGCATCGATGCCGTTGCGGCGACCGTGCAAAGGCCCATGGTCAAGAGCCCTGGACGCCGTGAACGGTCGGCCAGCATGTTGGTCTTCACCAGCACTCGCGCCCCCAAGCGTCACATCCTATGGTTGTGTAGCACGGGCAAAATTAGCCGATGCGCGGGGGGCTGTATAGCGCAATACGCGAGTGAGGGATTTTTTTATCTACCATTAGGCGAGACGTAGGGGGCCGGACAGTCTTCCCCGCCGATCGGACCGTCGACCGGCGGGGATCGACCGTTTGGGGGCAGCCTCAGTCGTTCGCCGCCCGGATCAGATGCCAGTGGCTCAGGCCGGTCGAGGTAACGCCGAGGTAGACCCAGTCGGCGACGACCGCCGGGTCGACGGTCACCTCGGCGGCGATCGAGGCCATCGGCAGGTCGGTGTACTGCTCGTAGGTGTAGGTGAAGGCGTCGCGGATCAGCCGGTCCCGTTCCTCGGGATCGATCGAAGCCGCGATCGCCTCGATCATCTCGAGGATCGTGTCGTCCTCGTAGCCTTCGAGCCCTTCGGCGTCGTACTGTGCCTTGGAATAGACGTACATCGAGCCGCGGCCGGCGTGCACGAACAGGTAGTCGGTGCGCGGCCGCTCGAAGTGGAAAGCGATCGTGTGGTCGTCGATGATCTCGACCTCGTCGGTGCGCAGCTGCTCGACGCCGGTGATGGTCACGCCATCGGCGGTGTGCAGCTCATAGGAGCACGTCGGCCGCGGTCACCGGCCCCCAGCCCCCAGCCGAAATGCCATTCGGCGTCGGGCTTTCGATTCGTCGATTTCATGATTCTCTCCCTGATAGTCTGTTGGCGGATCTAGCCGATGGTGCGTGAAGCGTCCTCGAGCTCGGCGATCACGGCATCGGCCATGGCCTTGGTGCCGTGGCTG
>SLRI01000071.1 GCA_007131045.1 Rhodospirillales bacterium | reverse complement strand
CCGCCCTGTTGCATCAGATCGATCGCATCGCCCTGCGGGCCGACCGCCTGGCCGGGCTGCCCGTCGCCGAGCGCATCGCGCGCGCCCCGCATCTGCATCTCGGCCTGGCCGAGCGAGCGTGGGAGATCCATGCCGCTCTCGCCCATCCGCCGCATCAGCTCACCGAGCGCACGCCGCAGCGCATCCTGCTCGGCGGCCGCTTGGCCGGTACCCGACTGACCCTGCATGCCCTGGCCGTCCTGGCCCATCTGCCCCTCTTCACCGTCCTGGCCGCCTCGTCCCGCCTGGCCTTCGTCACCCGCTTGGCCCTGCTGCATCTGATGACTGCGATCGAGCAGGTTCTGCTGCAGCTCGATCATTCGCTGCAGATCCGACAGCGCCTGCTCGCCCGGATGCGGCTGCATCTGCGGCATGCCGGCTTGCAGGTTCTCCAGCATCTGCTGCAGTTGCTCGAGCATCGCCTGCGCCTGATCGCGGGCGCCGCCCTGCATCATCTCTTCCGCCCGATCGAGCATTTCCTGCAATTGCTGGCGATCGACCATCTGCGACGGATCGATCGGCTGCATCGGCATGTCCTGCGGCCGGTTCTGCCACTGCTCCAGCGCCTGCTGCGTCAGCTCGTCGAGATAGCGGTCCATCGCCTCTCTGAGCTCGTCCATCAACGCCTGCAGCTCCGCGTCCGAGGCACCCTCTTCGAGCGCCCGCTGCAGGGCATCCTGAATTTCGCGCAGCGACCGCTCGGCGACCGAGAGGGTGCCCTCCTCGATCATCAAGGCGAGCTCCCAGAGCAGGTCGACCACCGACCGGCGTTCCTCGGCATCCGCCGATTGACGCAAACGCGACGCCGCAATCGAGAGGCCCAGCTGGATCGCGGTGCCGGCCTGAGCGGCGAGGTCGGTCTCGGCCATCCGCTCGAGACGATCGATCACCTCGTTGCGCTCCTGCGGCTCGCGCACCAGCCGCCGCCGTTCGGCAACGACCGCACGCGCCAACGGATGCTCGAAATGACGCTCGGGCAGCACCATGCGTACCGCCTCGCTGCGCCCTTCCTGACCCATGCCGTCGATCGCGACCAGTTGCAGCTCGACCTCGAGGCCGGCCAGCGGATGCGCCGTCAGGTCGTTATAGGCCGTGCTGGCCAGCTCCTGCGGTGCCCTCGCCGGCTCGGCCAGGACGACACTGTCGGCCTCGCTCGGTCGGTCCACCAGAGCGAAGTCCATTGCGACCCGGCGTACGCCGTAGTCGTCGGTCGCCCGATAGCCGACCTCCAGGACGCGACGATGGGTCGCGCGCGGCGGCTCGGTGAAGCTGATCGAGGGCGGCATGTCCGGCAGCACCAGCACCTGCCAGTGCGCCAACGGCTCGCCAGACGGCGGCAGGACCTCCAACAGCCCCGCGGTCTCCAGCGTCAGACGGGCCTCGCCACTCCGGTCGCCGAGATTGGCGAGTTCCTGAACCACCCCGTTGAAGCGGACCTCCGGTCGCGGCTTGCCGCTCGGCGCCAGATTGTGCAGCTGGACGACCGCCTCGCTGCCGACCGGAACATCGAGCCGCTCGGCGCGGCGGGTCTGCTCGATCGTCAAGGGCGGCCGGCGCGTGTAGGTCGGCGGCGTCACCCACATCGTCACGTCGACCGGCAGCACCGTCGCGGTGGCCGTGCCCGGGCTGACCGCACGAAGCAGGCGCGCGCCGAAATCACCGCGCGCCTCGACGACGCCCACGACCAGTAGCAGCAGCACCAGCGCCCGCGCGGCCCAGGGATCGACACGCGGCATGGCCGAGCGCGGCGGCGCCAGGCGGATCTTGTCCAGGGCGGCCAGCACGCGCTCGCGATGCCGCTGCCAGAGCGTGTCCGCCAGCGGGTCCGTCCAGCCTTCGGGGAGCCGATCCTCCAGCACCCGCAAGGGCTGGTGACGGGCCGCGCTGTCGGCCTCCAGGCGGGCGAGTCCGGCCGACCGCGTCGGCCAGACGAAGGCGCCGCGTGCCCGGTAGACGCCGTAGAGAATCGCGATCGCGAACACCGAGAGCGCCGCGCCGTGCAGCCATACCGGCAAGAACTGCCAGACGTCGAACAGACTTAGAATCGCGAAAAAAGCGACGACCACGAGCGTCGGAAAGATGGCGGGGTAGAGCCGCTCGAAGGCGAGCGCCGCGCGGGCGAGCCAGAGCTTGCGGTGAAAGCTCCCGGTCTCCAGCGGATTGCCGCGTTCGGCCATGCACTCGACCCTTCCGTTCGGCCCGCCTTCGGGCGGGCAACCGTCTCGCTCACTGCGGCGGCCCCGCCGCGTCAACTCACCTCCGCTGCCAGCCAGGGCGGGATCACCTCGTCGGCGAACTGAGCCCGGGGTGGACGACCGGGCTTGATCACCGCAAAGCGATCGCCGTCGACCAGCACCTCGGCAGCACTCATCCTCGAATTATAGTCCGATGCCATCACTGCGCCATAGGCACCGGCCGAAAGAAAAGCCACCCGGTCACCGGACTCGAGCAGCGGCAGATAGCGGTCGCGGCCGAAGATGTCGCTGCTCTCACAAATAGGCCCGACCACGTCCATTGGTTCCAAATGCGCATTCGCTGGTGGTTCGGCAAGCGGCAGCACCTCGTGATAGGCGTCGTAGAGGGCGGGGCGGATCAGCACGTTCATGCCGGCATCGAGAATCAAGAAGCGCCGGCCGCCACTCTCCTTGCGGAAGATGACGCTGGCGACCAGGCACCCGGCTTCCGCGACCAGGGTGCGGCCCGGCTCGAAGACGAGCTCGAGATCGCGCCCAGCGAGCAGGCCTTTCACCATCCGGGCGAAGGCGGTGGCGGTGATCGGTTGCTCGTTGCGGTAGCGCACCCCGAAGCCGCCGCCGAGATCGAGCCGGCGCAGTGGCACGCCGCCGGCGCGGATCTCGTCGAACAGGGCGATGCCGCGGCGATAGGCCTGCTCGAACGGCTCGATCGAGGTGATCTGCGAGCCGATGTGGAGGTGCAGCCCGACGGGCGTGATCCCGGGCAGGCTCGCCGCCATGCCGTAGAGCGCCGGGGCGTCGGCATGCGCGATGCCGAACTTGTCCTCCTTGCGCCCTGTCGAGATCTTGCTGTGCGTGCCGGCATCGACGTCGGGGTTGATGCGGAAGGCCACCGGGGCGCTGGTGCCGAGTTCGCAGGCGATAGCCGAAATCCGCAGGAGCTCCGGCACCGATTCGACGTTGAGCTGCATGATGCCTTGCGCGAGGGCGAAGCGGATCTCGTCGTCGGTCTTGGCGATGCCGGCGAAGACGATCTTCGCGGGTGGCAGCCCGGCGGCCAGGGCCCGTTCGATCTCGCCACCGGAGACCGTGTCGGCGCCGGCGCCGGCGGCGGCGAGCGTGCGGATCACCGCGAGCGAGCTGTTGGCCTTGACGGCATAGCAGAACAGCGCCGGACGATCGGCGAAGGCGGCCTGGTAGGCGGCGAGCTGCGCCCGCATCGCGCCCGCCGAATAAACGTAGCACGGGGTGCCGACTGCAGCCGCTATGGTGTCGAGCGGGACCGCCTCACAGGCGAGCCGGCCGGCCGCGTAGGTAAAGGCCTTCACCGGCTGTCGTCCTCGCCGGCTTCCTCGGGTGGTGGCGGCGAGCGCTCGGGCAGGCGGAGGTCGCCGCGGCGACCGCAGGCGGCGAGTGCCGGCGCCGAGAGCAGGAGTCCGAGCAGCTGCCGGCGGCTCATCGACCGGCCTCGAGACCGGCGAGCTGGTCGCGCATGGCGGCCACAGCCGCCTTGACCCGCTCGGGCGCGGTGCCGCCGAAGCTGGTTCGGCTGGCCACCGAGGCGTCGACGCGCAGCAGCCCGCGGACCTCGCCGTCGAGCCTGGGGTCGATCGCCTGCAATACCGTCTCGTCGAGTTCGTGCAGGTCGCAGGACCGCGCCTCGGCTGCCTTCACCGCGCGGGCCGCGATGTTGTGCGCATCGCGAAAGGCCGCGCCTTTGACGCGGACCATCCAGTCGGCGAGGTCGGTGGCGACGGTGTAGCCGACTCCGGCCGCGGCGCGCATCCGCGCCGCATCCACCCGCATCGAGCCGAGCATCGCGGCCGTCGCCTCGAGGCAGAGCTCGAGCGTATCGACCGCATCGAAGACGCCCTCCTTGTCCTCCTGCATGTCCTTCGAATAGGCCAGCGGCAGGCTCTTCATCGTGACCAGCAGGGCCTGCAGATGGCCGAGCACCCGGCCGCTCTTGCCGCGGACCAGCTCGGCCGCGTCCGGGTTGCGCTTTTGCGGCATGATCGAGCTGCCGGAGGTGAAGTCCTCGGCCATTCGGACGAAGCCGAATTGCGGCGTCGACCAGAGCACCAGCTCCTCGGCGAGCCGCGAGAGGTGTACCGAGGTGATCGCGGCATTCGCCAGGAAGTCGAGGGCGAAGTCGCGGTCCGAGACGGCATCGATGGAGTTCGCCGCCGGGCGGTCGAAGCCGAGGGCGCGGGCGGTGGCCTCGCGGTCGATCGGAAAGCTGGTGCCGGCGAGGGCCGCGGCCCCCAAGGGGCACTCGTTGAGCCTGAGGCGGGCATCGGCGAAGCGCCGGCGATCGCGCATGAACATCTCGGCATAGGCCATCAGGTGATGGCCGAAGGTCACGGGCTGGGCCGCCTGGAGGTGGGTGAATCCCGGCATCACGGTAGCGGCGTGGTTGTCCGCCATGTCCAGGATCGTGTTGGTGAGCCGGTCGAGGCGGTCGATGGCGCGGTCGGTGGCGGCGCGGACGAAGAGTTTGAAGTCGGTGGCGACCTGGTCGTTGCGCGAGCGGGCGGTGTGCAGCCGGCGTCCGGGATCGCCGATCTTCTCGGTGAGCCGGGCTTCGATATTGAGGTGGATATCCTCGAGGGCGGGATCGAAGTGGAAGCTCCCCGTCTCGATCTCGCGCGCGATCTCGTCCAGTCCCTCGAGAATGGCGTCCCGATCGGCCTCGCTGATGATGCCCTGGCGGGCGAGCATCGTCGCGTGCGCCTTCGAGCCCACGATGTCGTGAGGCCAGAGCCGCTTGTCGAAGCCGATCGACGCATTAATCTGCTCCATCAGGAGTGCTGGGCCGGTGCCGAAATGGCCGCCCCAGAGATCGCGCGCCGCCTTTCCCTTGTCCGTCATGTCACGCGCTCGGTCCTCAGCCGTCCTCGTCGTTTTCGGAGATCGCCGGCCATGCGCCATCTGCCAGCTTTTCTGACCGCCCTCTTCATCGGCTCGACCTTCGGTCAGCCGGCGTCTGCTATCCAGCCCGAAGCCGGTGCGCCGGTGGAAATCGCCGCGGTCACCGTTCAGGATCTCGCCGGAGACGCGGTCGAGCTCGATCAGGCCCTCACCACCGGCGAGGTGGTCGTGTTGAACTTTTGGGCCACGTGGTGCGCGCCCTGCAAGCAGGAAATGCCCACGCTCGCGGCGCTCGACGAAATCTTCGAGGATCGGCCGCTGCGGGTGGTGGCCCTTGCGATGGATCGAGCCGGGCCGGATGCGCTCAGGGCGTTCATGGCGGAAGTGGGCGCAGAGCGGCTCGAGGTGCTGCACGATCCGGTGATGGCGGTGAGCGGACCCTACGAGGTGCGCGGCCTGCCGGTGACCATCGTCATCGATCGAGACGGCAACGAGATCTACCGCCATGCGGGTTATGCCGACTGGTCGACGCCGGTCGTCGTCGAGTTTCTGGAGGGTCTGCTCGAGCCCGCCACCTGAGCGGGGCCCGCCGGCAAAGCGTTGCCCGGTTGCAACGCCCGCTCCTTGCGCTATGACAAGGGCAGGACGCCGCGCATGCGCGGGCGAGCTTTTGTTCAGGGAGAAGACGGATGTTCAAGCATTGCATGACCGGAATCGGTGCCTTGGCCTTGGCCGGCGCCGTGTCATTCGGCCCGTTGCCGGCCGTGGCACAGGATCGGGACGATTGGCCGTCCTCGATCATGGTCGGGACGGCGTCGCAGGGCGGCACTTTCTTCATCTACGGCGCTGGCTGGGCCGGAATGATCCAGGAAATGCTCGGTGTGCCGGCAAGCTCCGAAGTCACCGGTGGCCCGGTGCAGAATTTCGCGCTCACCCAGTCCAACGACGTGCAGATGTCGATGACCACCCTCGGCCCGGCGCGCGAGGCCTGGGACGGCAACAGCCCGATCGTGCCCGGGGTCGAGATGCGCGACGTCCGCGCCACCTTCCCGATGTACCAGACGCCCTTCCACGGTGCCGCGCTCGCCGGCAGCGGCATCACCTCGATCGCCGATCTCGACGGCAAGACCGTCGGCAACGGGCCGCGCGGCGGCACCTGCGGCACCTATTGGCCGCAGTTCTACGAGGCGCTCGGGGTCACCGTGAACAACCAGTTCGGCGGCGCCTCCGATCTCGGCGGGCAGCTCGGCGACGGGCTGATCGACGCCTTCTCGTTCTGCGCCGGCCTGCCGATCGCGGCCTATAGCGAGATCGAGGCGCAGCGCGACATCAACTTCTACGCCTTCACGCCGGAGGAGCAGGAGATCATCGTCGAGAACTTCCCGGTCAGCGCCTACGAGATCCCGGCCGGCACCTATGCGACGCAAGACGAGCCGATGAACTCGGTCGCCATGTGGAACTTCGGCATCGCCCACAAGGATCTGCCGCAGAGCTTCGTCTACGAGGTGATGAAGGTCGTGCTCGATAATCACGATAGGATGATGCAGATCCACTCGGCCTCGGTCGAGACATTGCCCGAGAACTGGGTGCACAACAATTTCCTGCCGTTCCACCCCGGCGCCGTGCAGTACTATAAGGAGCAGGGCTTCGACGTTCCCGACCACCTGATTCCCGAAGAGTATCAGGAGTAGGATCGACCACCACCGCGGGCCCGGCCCGGCCCGCGGTGCCTGATCCCAAGAAGACAACTGGTCAGATATCGCCGGGAGAAGTGCCGTGGCCGCTGTTGAGCAAAAGGACGGACCGCTCGGCTCTCAGGAAACCCCGATCATCGCTCAGGGTGCCGATGACGAGCCCGCCTCCGGCAACCAGCGGTCGCTACCGGGCTGGAGCGGGCACCTGCTCTTCTGGTTCGGCGTCGGCTACACCCTCTTTCACCTGATCAGTCTCAACCTCTACCCGCTCGAGACCTGGACCTACCGGATCTTGCACGTGGCCGGCGGACTGATGATCGGCTTCGTGCTGATGGCGCAGGGTCTGCCACGCGACGAAGACCGCTCGCTCTTGGGCCAGCTGCCGGCGCCGCTTCTCGGCGGTCTGCGCGTGGTCGCCGCCGTCCTCGTTCTGCCGGCCGCCATCGGCCTGTTCCTGCCTTTCCTCCTGCGCGACTTCGCCGGGATGGCGGTGCCACCGGCCTGGCTCTACCTCTATGGCGGCCCGATGCTCGCCTTCGGCACCATCCTCGCCATCGTCACCGCCTGGATCGCGCCGCCGCGCACTGACGAGGTCGAGCCCGTCGACTGGCTGATGGCGGTGGCTGCCGCCGCCGTCGCCGCCTACCTCCTCTTCAACCTCGTGGGCTTGCAGTTTCGAGCCGGAGTGATGCCGACTCCGGCGGATTTCTGGGTGTCGCTGGCGGGCGTGCTCCTGATCCTCGAATGCACCCGCCGCCTCGCCGGCCTCGCCCTCGTCGTCATCGCTGCCATCTTCATCGTCTACGCGTTCACCGGTCCCTATCTGCCGGGCTTTCTCGCCCATACCGGCTACTCGCCGCAGCGGTTCTTCAGCTATCTCTATACCGACAGCGGGATCCTCGGCCCGACGACGGCGGTGTCCTCGACCTACATCATCCTCTTCATCTGCTTCGCCGCGTTCCTGCAGGCCTCCAAGGTCGGCGACTATTTCGTCAATTTCGCCTTCGCCACGGCCGGCCACGCCCGTGGCGGCCCGGCCAAGGT
>SLRI01000353.1 GCA_007131045.1 Rhodospirillales bacterium | reverse complement strand
TTCGCCGCCCGCGCCCGCGGCATTCCGGTCAACGCCATCGACCGGCCGCAGCTCTGCAGCTTCATCACGCCCGCCATCGTCGACCGTGACCCCGTGGTCGTCGCCATCGGCTCGGAGGGCACCGCCCCGGTCCTGGTCGGCCGCATCCGCGCCATGCTCGAGGCGCATCTGCCGCAACAGCTCGGCCGGCTCGCACAGTACGCCCAGGGCCTCCGCCTTCGCATCGCCCGCAGTTTCGCCGACGGCCGGGCGCGGCGCGCGTTCTGGGAGCGGTTCTTCGACGGGCAGGCGAGCGAGGCCGTGCTGGCCGATGATCCCACCCGCGCCGCAGTCCTGGTGGACGAGGCCATCGCCGGCACGGAGCAACAGGGCAGCGTCGCCCTGGTCGGCGCCGGCCCCGGCGATCCCGAGCTCTTGACCCTCAAGGCGCACCGGGCACTGCAGTCGGCCGACGTCCTGGTCGTCGACCGCCTGGTCGATCCCCGCATCGTCGAGCTCGCCCGCCGTGACGCCCGGCGAATCTACGTCGGCAAGACGCCGGGCGGCCCCTCCACCAGCCAGGAGACGATCAAGGCGATCCTCGTCGAGGAAGCGACCGCCGGCAATCGCGTGGTCCGCCTCAAGGGCGGCGATCCCTTCGTCTTCGGCCGCGCGGTCGAGGAGATCGAAGCGGTCGAGGCCGCCGGCATCGCGGTCAGCATCGTCCCGGGCGTCACCTCGGCCCTGGCAGCCGCCGCCGAGGCGCGCCTGCGGATCACCGAGCGTGGCAAGCGCCGGGCGCTGACCATCCTGACCGGCCAGACCAAGGACGGCCCGGCCGAGCACGACTGGCGGGCCTTGGCCACAGGCGGTCAGACGCTCGCCGTCTACATGGGGGTGCGGGCAGGGCCCGGGATCGCCCGCAACCTGATCGAGGCGGGGCTCGACCCCGCCACTCCCGTCAGCATCGTCGAGAACGCCTCGCTCGCCAGCCAAAAGACGGCAACCGGACGGCTCGACCAATTGTCGGACCTGCTGCTCCGTGCCGGTATCCGCGGACCCGCCATCCTGTTCATCGGCGTTGCCCCGATACCGGCCGCTTTTTCCAGCAGCGCCGCCCATCAGCTCGAAAAGGCCGCCTGATGCCCGAAATCATCACCGCCAACCACCTGATCGGCGGCGACGTCGTCTTCCTCGCCGAGAACGGCTGGACCCCCAATGTCGACCGCGCGACGGTCGCCGAAGACGAAGCGACACGCGCCGCGCTCGAAGCCCGGGCAGCCGAGGCCGAGGCCATGAACATCGTCGTCGCGCCTTACGCCGTCGAGGTGCGCCGCGAAGGCTCGCGCATCGTGCCGGTGCATTACCGCGAGGTGATGCGCACCCGCGGCCCCACCGTCCGCCCCGATCTCGGCCACCAGGCAAGCCTCGGAGCCTCTTGATGTACCGCTACGACGAATTCGACGCCCGCTTCGTTGCCGAGCGCACCGCCCAGTTCAAGGACCAGGTCGAGCGGCGCCTGAGGGGCGAGCTGACCGAGGAGGAGTTCCGCCCGCTTCGGCTGATGAACGGCCTCTACCTCCAGCTGCACGCCTACATGCTGCGGGTGGCCGTCCCGTACGGCGTCCTCTCGTCCCGCCAGATGCGCCAGCTGGCGATGATCGCCGAACGCTTCGACAAGGGCTACGGCCACTTCACCACGCGGCAGAACATCCAGTACAACTGGCCCAGGCTCGAGGACGTGCCCTTGATCCTCGAGGCGCTGGCCGAGGTCGAGATGCACGCCATCCAGACCTCGGGCAACTGCATCCGCAACGTCACCACCGACCAGTATGCCGGGGTCGCGGCCGACGAGATCGAGGACCCGAGGCCACATTGCGAGCTGTTGCGCCAGTGGTCCTCGCTGCACCCCGAGTTCAGCTTCTTGCCGCGCAAGTTCAAGATCGCGGTCACCGGGGCACCCTTCGACCGGGCCGCCGTCAAGGTCCACGACATCGGCCTGCGGATGCACCGCAACGAGCAGGGGCTGCCCGGCTTCGAGGTGATCGTCGGCGGCGGGCTCGGCCGCACACCGATGGTCGGCAAGACGATCCGAGGCTTCCTGCCGGCGGACGAGCTCTTGCCCTACGTCACCGCGATCATGCGCGTCTACAACCGCTTCGGCCGGCGGGACAACAAGTACAAGGCCAGGATCAAGATCCTGGTGCACGAGATCGGCGTCGACGCCTTCAGCGAACTGGTCGAGGCCGAGTTCGCCAAGGGCGACCACGGCGAGGCGATCGAGCTTGCGGCCGCCGAGGTCGCCCGGATCGAGGCCTATTTCGCCCCGCCGGCCTACGAGGCTCTGGCCGAAAAGGACCCGGCGCACCTGGCGCATCTCTTCGAGAACAAGGCCTTCGCCCGCTGGGTCCGCCACAACGTGGCGCAGCACAAGGTGCCGGGCTACAGCATCGCCAACATCTCGCTCAAGCCCACGGGCGGCATCCCGGGCGACGCCACGGCCGACGAGATGCGCCTCGTGGCCGATCTCGCCGAGCGCTACTCGTTCGCCGAGATCCGCGTCGCGCACGAGCAGAACCTGGTCCTGCCCGACGTCGCGACCCGCGACCTCTGGGCCCTCTGGCAGGCGCTCGATGCGGCCGGTCTCGCCACCCCCAACCTCAACCTCGTCTCCGACATCATCGCCTGCCCCGGCATGGACTACTGCGCGCTGGCGACCGCGCGCTCGATCCCCATAGCGCAGGCGATCAGCCGCCGCTTCGCCGACCTATCCCGGCAAGAGGACGTGGGCGACCTGCACATCAACATCTCGGGCTGCATCAACGCCTGCGGCCACCACCACGTGGCCCATCTCGGCATCCTCGGGCTGGAGAAGAAGGGTGTGGAATCCTACCAGATCACGCTCGGCGGCTCGGCCGACGAGAACGCCGCGATCGGTCAGCTGATTGGCCCGGGCTTCGCCGCCCACGAGATCGTGGATGCCGTCGAGGCCGTCGTCCGGGTCTATCTCGACGGTCGCCGCGGGCAGGAGGAGCGGTTTCTCGACTTCTTCCGCCGGGTCGGCGTCAAGCACTTCAAGGAGGCCATCTATGCCACTGCTTAAGAACGGCGAATGGATCCTGGACACCTGGCGCTTCTACGCCGACGACCAGCCGATCCCGAGCGCCAGGCCGAAGATCGTGACCCTGGCGCGGCTCCAGGGTGACGACGGCGAGTTCCTCTTCCACTGCGGCTGCAATCTCGGCGTGAGGCTGGAGAGCCACGAGAAGGTCGAGGAGCTCGAGCCCTGGCTCGAGCGGCTGCAGCTCATAGCCCTGGTCTTCCCCAAGTTCGTCGACGGCCGCGCCTTCTCCTCGGCCGCCATGCTGCGCGGGCACTACGGCTTCAAAGGCGAGATCCGCGCTGTCGGCAACGTTCTGGTCGACCAGTACCCGTTCATGCGCCGGGTCGGCTTCGACGCCTTCGAGGTCGAGCCGGGTCGGGCGCAGGACAGCTGGAAGAAGGCCAGGATCGGCATCGGCCTCGCCTATCAGTACGACGACACCAGCGAAGCCGAAGCCACGGCGGTCTGGCGCGCCCGGCGCGGCGTCCGACCGGCCCTGGCGGCGGAGTAGGTCCCGGTCGACTTGCGCTCACCTGACCGGCTCGCTACTTCAGACGCGTATGGCGGGTGAGGTGGACGATGATCGTAACCCTGAAGGATGCGCAGAGTAACCTGACGAAGCTGGTTCAGCGCGCCCTGGACGGCGAGGAGATCGTCATCGCCGACAAGTCGGCCGAAGCGGGGGTCAAGCTCGTTCCGGTCGGCCCGGTCCCACGCAAGCGGCCGCAATACGGCCATTGGGCCGGCAAGATGCCACCCATGGACCTAGAGCGATTTCGCCCCCTGACCGACGAGGAGCTCCGCGAGGAGGGTTTCGAGCTCTGCCTGCCCGACGACAAGTGACGGGTCTGCTGCTCGATACCCATGTGCTCCTTTTGGGCGATTGCAGAACGAGCCGAATCCGCTGACCGTCGCCTCCTCGTCGCCACGGCACTCGCCGAGGACCTTACCCTCGTCACCGCCGATCGAGCGGTCCAGGCTGACAGCATGGACCGGCTCGAAACTCGGCCCCACCACTGCCGGGACCGCCGCTCGCCCGCGGCCAGCTGGCGCACGGTCCGCCCGGACGCGCGATACCCGTGCGACCTCTTGATCCGATTCGACTCCGTCTCGACCGTCCCTGCGCCGCCCCCACAACGATGAAACGAAAACGAGCATGACGTCGTTCCAGAAGGTGGTGGACGAGACCGCCGGCCGTCCCGCGGGCGCGGGGTTCGGCACGCCCGGTCGCGTCTGCTAGAGAGCTCGACAGAGACGGCAACATGCTCGTGAAGGAACACGCCATGCCCAGCCATCCGGCCATCGCCAAAAACCGCGTCGCCATCGTCACCGGGGCGGCGAGCGGGATCGGCCTCGCCGCCGCCGAACGCTTCGCCGATGCCGGGATGAAGCTCGTCCTGGTCGACCTCGACCGCGACGCGCTCCGGACCGCCGCCGGCATGCTCGACCAGAAGACCGACGTCTTGCCCGTGGTCTGCGATGTCGGCAACCGCGCCGCCGTCGAGGCGCTGGTCGGGCAGGTCTACGACCGCTTCGGCGATGTCGCCATCCTGATGAACAATGCCGGCCGCGAGGGCGGTGGGCAGCTCTTTGCCGAGCACGCGCGCTGGCAGGCGATCCTGCAGACCAATCTCTGGGGCGTCATCAACGGTATCCAGGCCTTCGCCCCCCGGATGATCGCCCAGGGAACGGCAGGTGCGATCATCAGCACCGGCTCCAAGCAGGGCATCACCTGCCCGCCGGGTGATACCGCCTACAACGTCTCCAAGGCCGGGGTGAAGGTGGCGACCGAGGCCCTGGCGCACGAACTCCGAAACACCGAGGGCTGCAAGGTCTCGGCCCACCTCCTGATCCCGGGCTTCACCTTCACCGGCTTCACCCGCGTCAAGCACCAGGAAAAGCCGGATGGGGCCTGGCTGCCCGAGCAGGTGATCGACAAGCTGGTCGAGGGCATGGCCAAGGGCGATTTCTACATCCTCTGCCCGGACAACGACGTGACGGCCGAGATGGACAGAAAGCGCATTACCTGGGCGGCGCAGGACATCACCGAAAACCGCCCGCCGCTGTCGCGCTGGCACCCGGACTACGAGGATGCGTTCGAGCGCTTCATGAAGGAATGACGGTCCAAGATGGGTAGCATGCGGGTCGTTGTCTGCGGCGGCGGGGTGATCGGTGCTGCCACGGCGTACTTTCTGGCGAAGGCCGGGGCCGAGCCCATCGTCATCGAGCGGACCGCCGTCGCCTGCGGCGCCTCGGGCAAGTCCGGCGGCTTTCTGGCGCTCGACTGGTGCGACGGCTCGCCGTTGCAGCCACTCGCCCGACGCAGCTTCGCGCTGCATCGCCAACTCGCCGAGGCGATGCCCGAGCGCTGGGGCTACCGCCCGGTCACCACGCTGCACCTCCAGCACGACGCCAGGCGGAGCCCGGCGAACGACCAGCCCACCGGCCTGCCGGCCTGGCTCGATTCCGCCACCATCCCGACGCAACGGCTGGGCACGCCCGAGACCACGGCCGTCATCCACCCCGCCGCCTTCACCCGCGGGCTGCTCGAGGCCGCGCGCGAAGCCGGCGCCAGCCTGGTCGACGCCACGGTCACCGACCTCGCCCGGCGCAGCGACGGCAGCGTCTCGGGTGTCGTCGCGGGCGGCGAGAGCATCTCGGCCGACGCCGTGGTCATCGCCATGGGCCCCTGGTCCAACCTCCTGACAACCCTGGATCTGCCCCCTGTCCACGCCCTCGAAGGCAGCAGCCTCGTCTTCCGGCTCGAGGACGGACCCACCGAGCCCGTGGCGTTCTTCGTCGACTACCTGGGTGCGGACGGCACGCACGACAGCCCCGAGGTGGTGGCGAGGAGCGACGGCACGGTCTACGTCTCCGGCCTCTCGGCCCAACCTCCACTGCCGGCCGACCCCGGCCACGTCGCACCCCAGCCTGCCACCGCCGACCGCCTCCTCGCCATGGTCCGGGCCTTCGCCCCGGGCCTCGCCAGCTCCCCCGTCCTCGCGCGCCAGGCCTGCTTTCGCCCGGTCATGCGCGACGGCCTGCCGCTCCTCGGCCCCGTGCCGGATGCCCCGGGCGCCTTCGTCGCCACCGGCCACAGTGTCTGGGGCATGCTGAACGCGCCGGCCACGGGCGAGCTCGTGGCCGATCTGGTCCTGGGCAAGAGCCCCGGCATCGATCCCGCGCCCTTCGCCGTCGACCGGCGAGGCTTGGGCTAGACGCCCTTGGCCGCCAGATAGGCCATGGCGTCGTCGAGCGTGAACAAGAGCGAATAGTCGGCCTCGGGGATATCCACGCCCGTGCGCTCGTGCAGGCCGATCACGAAGTTCATGAAATCCATGGAATCCAGATCCAGGGTCTCGCGCAGGTCGGCATCGCCGGGGATTTCCGCATCCGCGGCCTCGGGCGCGATCCCGCCGAGCACGTCCTTGATCAGGGCCAAACGTTCGGCATCGGTCATGGTTCAGAGCTTCTCG
This sequence comes from Rhodospirillales bacterium, assembly GCA_007131045.1. Taxonomy (GTDB): domain Bacteria; phylum Pseudomonadota; class Alphaproteobacteria; order Geminicoccales; family Geminicoccaceae; genus SLRI01. The sequence goes on along the minus strand of SLRI01000353.1, from coordinate 1,287 downwards.
GGTTGTTGCAGGAAGCGGTCGATGGCGGCCAGCAGGAGGCCGCCCAGATGCCCGTCGCAGACCCGGTGGTCGGCGGCCAGCGTGGTCTCGACCAGGGGGCGGGCGGTCACCGCGCCGTCCACCACCCAGGGCCGTGTCGCGATCCGGCCGAAGCCGATGATCGCCACCTGCGGCGGGTAGATCACGCCGATCACACTGTCCGCACCGCGCTCGCCGAGGCTGGTCACCGTCACCGTGCCGGAGCCGAGCTCCGACGCGCGCAGCCCGCCCGAGCGTGCCCGCTGGACCAGATCGCGCAGCGCCGCCATGAGCTCGGCAAGACCCAGCTGATCCGCGTCGCGAATGGCCGGGGCCACGAGCCCGCCACCTCTGAGTGCGACGATCCAGCCGACATTGATCCCACTGCCCGGCCGAAAGGCGCCGTCCTCGTAGTGGCCGTTCAGCGCCGGCACCTCGGCCATGGCGAGAGCCGTGGCCTTCAAGAGCAGCGCCGCCGGCATCAGCCGCTCGGGCGGTGGCTTCGTCGCATTGGTGGCCGCCAGCCAATCCGTCGCCGCCGCGAAATCGATCGTCTGGCCGAGATAATAATGCGGGATCTCGCGCTTCGAGCGCTGCATCGCCGCCGCGATCGCCTTGCGCATCTCCGCCGGATCGAAGCCCTTGCGCGCCGGCTTGGCGGCGGGCGGCACGGGTGGCGGTGCGGCAGCCGCCCGCTTCGCCCTGGGCTCGCGGGACGCGGCCTCGATATCGGCCAAGGTCACCGACCCGTCGATGCCGGTACCGTGCAGCGTTTCGGGATCGAGGCCCAGCTCGACCGCCCGCCGGCGCGCCGCCGGGCTGATCGCCACTCGGGCACCGGCAACCGGTGCCGGTCGTGGTTCGGCAGGCGCCGGCTTCGCGGGCGGTGCGGCAGCTTTCGGTGCGGCCGGCGCCGGCTCGGGCGGCGGCGCTTTCGGCGGCGCCCTCTCCGGGGCAGGCGCCGGCGCCGCCCCTTCCTCCTTCGCCGCCGGGCCGTCGAGCCGCGCCAAGGTGGCACCGACCGGCACCTCCTCGCCCGGCTGGACGACCAGTTCCTCGATCACCCCGTCCTCGAAGATCTCGACCTCGATGGCGCCTTTTTGCGTCTCGACCACACAGACGATGTCGCCGGACTTGATGGTGTCGCCCGGCTTCACCAGCCACTCGGCCAAGAGCCCCGCCTCCATGTCGGCGCCCAGGGCCGGCATCTTGAAGTCACGCATCAGCCTCGCCCCATGAGCTCGCGCACCGTCTCGACCACGGTCGCCG
>SLRI01000355.1 GCA_007131045.1 Rhodospirillales bacterium | reverse complement strand
CGCCACCTGATTGACGCGGCGCACGCCCTCGGTGCCGGTCACGATCGAGCCCTCGCGGATGCGGATACCGAGATCGCGGGCACGAGCGACCAGGGTGCCCCCCGGCTCGGGGCGGGCATCGACGATGCAGCCGATCTCGATCCCGGCCGCGTGCAGGTCGAGGGCCGCGGCATAGGCCGTGTCGTTGTTGGTGAAGACCACGGCCCGAGAGCCGAGCTTCACCGCATAGCGGTTGACGTAGGTGCGGGCGGCCGAGGCCAGCATCATCCCCGGCCGGTCGTTGCCGCGAAAGACCAGCGGCCGCTCGAGCGCACCGGTCGCCAGCACCACCTCCTTCGCCCGCACCCGCCAGAGCCGCTGCCGGGGGAGGTCGGGATCGGGGTGTGCCAGGTGATCGGTGACCCGCTCGGCCAGTACCAGGTAGTTGTGGTCGTAGTAGCCGGTGCAGGTGGTGCGGGTCAGCACCCGGACCTCGGGCAGGGCCGCGAGCTCGTCCGGCCCCTCGATCGCCGCTCGCGGCAGCGAGAGCAGACCGCCGCCGAGCTCGTTCTGCTCGTCGCAGAGGATCACCCGCTGGCCGCCGCGGCCGGCCTCGAGTGCAGCTGCGATGCCGGCGGCACCGCCGCCCACGACCAGCACGTCGCAATGCGCGTGGCGGTGCAGGTAGCGGTCGGGGTCCGGCTGCTTCGGGGCTTCACCGAGCCCGGCAATGGCCCGGATGCGCGGCTCGTAGACGCTCTCCCAGAACGCCTGCGGCCACATGAAGGTCTTGTAGTAGAAGCCGGCCGGAAAGAACGGCGAGAGGAAGTCGTTGAGCCGGCCGACGTCGAAGCCGAGCGACGGCCAGCGGTTCTGGCTCGCGGCCTCGAGCCCGTCCTTCAGCTCGACCACGGTCGCCCGGACATTGGGCTCGGTCCTGGGCTTGCCGGGGGCGAGTTGGACGAGTGCATTGGGCTCCTCCGAGCCCGCCGTCATGATGCCGCGCGGCCGGTGGTACTTGAAGCTCCGGCCGACCAGATGCACGCCGTTGGCGAGCAAGGCGGAGGCGAGCGTGTCGCCCGGGTGGCCGACGTAGCTCCGGCCGTCGAACTTGAACCGGACGGCATGCTTCCGGTCGATCCGGCCGCCTTCGGCGAAGCGAAAGCGCTGGCTCACCGCAGCTTCTCCGGCGCGGCTTCACCCATCGGGTAGACGGCGAGGATTTCGTCGCTCACCGTATCGCGGGCGACGTTGAACCAGCGCTGGCAGCCGTGGCTGTGGTTCCAGCGCTCGAAATGCACGCCCTTGGGGCTCCGGCGGACGAAGAGATAGTCGCGCCAAGCGTCGTCGGTCTCGCTCTCGGGATTCGCCGGGCGCGCGATGTGCGCCTCGCCGCCGCAGCGAAACTCGATCTCGGCGCGCTCGCCGCAAAAGGGGCAGGGGATCAGGAGCATCGGCGGTCTCTCAGTGCGCCACGGCGGCGGCGGCCGCCTCGTCGATCAGCCGGCCGGTCTTGAACCGGTCGAGCGTGAAGGGGGCGTTGATCGGGTGCGGCTCGCCGGTCGCCAGCGTGTGGGCGAAGACGTGGGCGGAGCCCGGCGTCGCCTTGAAGCCGCCGGTGCCCCAGCCGCAATTGACGTAGAGGCCGTCCACTGGCGTCTTGCCGATGATCGGGCTCCTGTCCGGGGTGACGTCGACGGTGCCGCCCCATTGCCGCAGCATGCTCATGCGGCTGAAGATCGGGAACAGCTCGAGGATCGCTTCGAGCGTGTGCTCCGGAATCTGCATACCGCCGCGCTGGCTGTAGCTGACATACTGGTCGGTGCCGGCGCCGATGACGAGCTCGCCCTTGTCGGACTGGCTGATATAGGCGTGCACGCTGTTCGACATGACGACGCAAGGAAAGATCGGCTTGACCGGCTCGGAGACCAGGGCCTGCAGCGGCACGGATTCGAGCGGCATCCTGACGCCTGCCATCGCCATGACGTGGCTGCTGTGCCCGGCGGCGACCACGGCCACCTTCTTCGCCCGGATGAAGCCCTTCTCGGTCTCCACCCCGACCACCCGGCCGGCCTCGGTGCGAATCCCGGTGACCGCGCAGTTCTGGATGATGTCGACGCCTCTGGCATCGGCGCCTCTGGCGTAGCCCCAGGCCACGGCGTCGTGCCGGGCGGTGCCGCCGCGGCGCTGCAGGGCCGCACCCATCACCGGGTAGCGGGCGCCTCGGTCGATCGAGAGCGGCGGGCAGAAGGCCTTGGCCTCTTCGGGGGTGAGCCATTCGTTGTCGACGCCGTTGAGGCGGTGGCTGTAGATGTGCCGCTCGAGGACCTGCACGTCGTGGACGTTGTGGGCCAGCATCATCACGCCGCGCTGGCTGAACATCACGTTGTAGTTGAGCTCTTGGCTCAGCCCCTCCCAGAGCTTCACGCTGTGGTCATAGAGGGCGGCACTCTCGTCGTAGAGGTAGTTCGAGCGGATGATCGTCGTGTTGCGGCCGGTGTTGCCGCCGCCGAGCCAGCCTTTCTCGAGCACCGCCACGTTGCTCAGGCCGTGCTCTTTTGCGAGGTAATAGGCGGTGCCGAGCCCGTGCCCGCCGGCGCCGATGATCAGGGTGTCGTAAGCCGGCTGCGGCTCGGGGCTGCGCCAGGCTTCCTGCCAGTGCTTGTGGCCCGTCAACGCATTGCGGGCGAGCGAGAAGATCGAATAACGCTGCATCGAAGCCGCCTGGCTGCCCCCGTCCCGAACGCTGGCCCTGACCTAGCGAAATGGCCGGATCGCACTTTGTGCGGGGCGACCTATTCCTTTGTGTCCACGCCCGTGCGGCGTCGTGTGTTCCGCTATAGTTGCCGGGTTGGAACTGTGATAGGCCGATGCATGTTCAGCGAGTACGGTGGCGGGCCTCTCGGCGTCCCGATACCCGATCTTCAGGTGGTGGCGGTTCATGCAGCTGTCGGTTGCCGTTGCGAATAACCCGAGGCAGGTGGCCGAAGGCGAGCTCTTGGCCTTCCTGCTCGTGCCCGACTTTTCGATGATGTCGTTCGCGAGTGCGGTCGAGCCGCTCAGGATCGCCAATCGGCTGTCCGGCAAGTCGCTCTATCGCTGGCAGCTCGTCTCCAAGGACGGCGAGCCCGTGCGGGGCAGCAACGGCGTGAAGGTGCTGGTCGATCTCTCGATCGATCAGGTCCAGGCGGCGAGCGTCGGCTCGTTGCCGACCATCGTGCTGGTCTCCGGCCTCGGCGGCGAGCGCTACCACGACAAGGAGGTCTTCGCCTGGCTGCGCCGGATGGACCGCCACGGGGCCACCATCGGCGGCTTGTGCACGGCGGCGCACATCCTCGCCAAGGCCGGGCTGATCACCGACCACCGCTGCACCATCCACTGGGAGAACCTGCCGGGCTTCGTCGAGGCCTTTCCCGACGTCGACGTCGCCGCCGACCTCTACGAGATCGACCGCAACCGCTTCACCTGCTCGGGCGGCACGGCCCCGCTGGACCTGATGCTCAGCCGGATCGCGCTGACCCACGGCGACGAGCTCGCGACCAAGGTCTCCGAGCAGTGTCTGCTCGATCGCATCCGCGGCCCGCACGACCGGCAGCGCATGCCGATCCGGATTCGCCTCGGCGTGCATCACCCCAAGCTGATCATGGCGATCGAGCTGATGGAGGCCAATATCGAGGACCCGCTGCCGCAGGAGCAGCTCGCGCATTACGTGGGCCTGTCGCGGCGTCAGCTCGAGCGGCTGTTTCGCCGCCACATGGGCCGCACCCCGGCGCAATACTACCTCGAGCTCCGCCTCGAGCGGGCCCGCCACCTGCTCTACCAGACCGACCTGCCGATCATGAACATCGCCTGCGCCTGCGGCTTCGTCTCAGCCTCCCATTTCTCCACCTGCTACCGGCAGATGTTCGGCAAGACACCGCGGGCGGAGCGGTCGGAGGCGGCTTGAGACGGGAGAACGCGGAAGATGCGCCCCAAGTTGAAAGCTACTGGCACTCGGGGTTCCTGGTTCGCTGAAGCGGACGGTGAAAGTCTGCCGTGTGTGCATAAGCATTGGCTTCAAGGCCGCCGCTATTACGATCCGAATTTAAAGCCAGGCAAGCCATCCTGGGACAAGTTCGTCACAGCAATTGCCGAGGGTGGCAAGGTCATTTTGACCAAGGGCGATCATCTTGGTGGCACCAAGTTTCGCAGGACGGGCTATATTGCAATCTGGTCGGTCGAAAACGTTCAGTTCTCCGATTCAGGGTTGACCTTCGACATGGTCGCTCGGCTCGAGGATTTCGCTTAGCGTCGCAGCTGGAGTCGGCCCGATGCAGGCGAACACGAACGTTAATTCGGGGGACACATTACGCAATTAATTTTTTGCGTGCTCGGATACGCCAAAGCCTGCCGACTACCGCTTCGCCGCGCGTTTTCGACAGCGCGCGGCGGGGAGAAGTTAATTGCGTAATGTGTCCCCCGAATTAAGGATTTGCGGCGAGGGTCGCCCGCTCGTTCTTCTGGCCGCTGTCGCGTTCGGCCGCTAAACGAAGAGCAGCCCTTGCCGAGGGCCCACGTCACCAGCGAGGCATGGCCGATGGCGGTGAGATCCGGATGAGCGAACCTTCGACCCTCTTCGCTGGGACGACCGAGACTGTCGGCACCGGGGTGTTGCCGTCTCAGGCGCTGAGGGCCGCGATCAATGCGCACGAGATCGAGGCGGCGCGGCCGATCGAGGCGGCCCAGGTGCAGCCGGCGAGCCTCGATCTGAGGCTCGGGGCCAAGGCCTTTCGAGTGGCCTCGAGCTTTCTGCCGGGGGCCAAGCGGACGGTGGCCGAGCGGCTGGCCGATCTCTCGCTCTACGAGATGGACCTCGGCCGTGGTGCCGTGCTCGAGCGGGGCGCGGTCTACATCGTGCCGCTCGAGGAGCGCCTCAAGCTCAAGTGGCGCACCTCGGCCACCGCCAACCCCAAGAGCTCGATCGGCCGGCTCGACATCTTCGCCCGGGTGATCACCGACCGCGGCACCCGCTTCGACCGGATCGAGGAGGGCTACGTCGGGCCGCTCTATGTCGAGCTGGCGCCGCGCAGCTTCAGTATCGAGGTCAGGCGCGGCTCGAAGCTCACCCAGCTTCGGCTCAGGCGCGGCTCGCCGCCGGTCTCGGCCCGGTTTCACGAGCGGCTGCAGGCCGATTACCGGCTGATCGGCAATGCCGAGCCGTTCGATCCGAGCAAGGACGGCGTGCCGTTCACGGTCGACGTCAAGGGTGCCGGCGACGGTACCGTCATCGGCTACCGTGCCAGGCGCTATGCCGGGCTCGTCGATGTCGACAAGGTGGGCGTCTACGACCCGCGCGATTTCTGGGAGCCGGTGCACGCCCGGGCGGGCCAGGGGGTGCTGCTCGAGCCCGAGCATTTCTACATCCTGGCATCCAAGGAGTCGGTGGTCGTCCCGGCGCACGTGGCGGCCGAGATGGTCGCCTACGACACCACCATGGGCGAGTTTCGCGTGCACTACGCGGGTTTCTTCGATCCGGGCTTCGGCTGCGACGAGACCGGTGGGGCCGGCACCCGGGCGGTGCTCGAGGTGCGTTCGCACGAGGTGCCGTTCCTGATCGAGGACGGCCAGGTGGTCGGCCGGCTGGCCTACGAGCGGCTGGCCGCACCGCCCGACACGCTCTACGGCCAGGGCGTGGGCTCGTACCAGAAGCAGGGCCTGCAGCTCGCCAAGCACTTCAGGCCCTGGCCTCCCGGTTGACGCTGCCCTCATAATCGGCTGGAAATCCCACTCTGTCGGCGGCACGGGGGCCGCCGCGCAACCGGCTACTGGAGATCGAAATGGCGGCAGCGACCGGCCCGACCCCGGCTCGGCGCGCGCTTTTCGCGGCCAAGCGGTTCTTGCTCTTCGCCGTGCTCTGGCTGGTGCTGACCGGGGCTGCCCCGGACGGTCTCGGCTTCGGGCTCGCCGCTGCTCTTGCCGCCACCTGGCTCAGCCTCGTCCTCCTGCCGCCCGGCAGCCGGGCGGTCAGTCTCTTCTCGCTCCTGCCGCTGGTGCCGGGCTTCGTCGACCGGTCGATCCGCGGCGGCTTCGACGTCGCCTGGCGCGCCCTGCACCCGGCCCTGCCGATCCGTCCGGACTGGTACGTGCATCGCACACGCCTGCCGCCGGGCGGGGCCCGGGTGGCGCTCGGCAGCGTGGTCAGCCTGTTGCCCGGCACGCTGGTGGCCGGCAGTTTCGGCGATCGGCTCTACGTGCATTGCCTGACCGCGGACGAGGCGATCATTCGGTCGGTCGAGGCGGAGGAGGCTCGGATCGCCCGAACCTTGAGCGAAGAAGATGCGGGCCCGGAGCGGCAGCCGCGATGACCCTGGTCGATGGCCTCTTCGTCCTCGCCCTCGTGCTCCTCTTGACGATCGCCGCCAGCCTGTGGCGCGTCTATGCGGGGCCGCGCCAGGTCGACCGGATGATGGGTGCCCAGTTGATCGGCACCAGTGGCGTAGCCCTGGTCCTGCTCTTGGCCGCCGCCACCGGCGATCCGACCAAGCTCGACGTGGCGATCGTCCTGGCCCTCCTCGCGGCGTTCGCGGCACTCGCGTTCGCCAAGACCGCGAGCCGGGATGCCGCGGGCGATCCGGAGAACGCCCGCCCCGAGGTCGAGAGCTTCGAGCAGCGCCAAAGGGACGAGCGGTGACGATCGCCGACTGGGTCACGCTCGCCGCCTGCAGCCTCGGCGTCTTCTTCTTCATCGCCGGGACCGCCGGCATTCTGCGCTTTCCGGACGCCTACAGCCGCCTCCACGCCTTGACCAAGGCGGACAATCTCGGCCTCGGCCTGATCGCGCTGGGGCTCGCACCGCAACTGCCGGACGGCTGGAGCATCGCCAAGCTGGCGCTGGTCTGGCTGCTCGCGGTGCTGGCGGCGGCGACCGTTGCCCAACTGGCGGCGAGGGCCGGCCTCCGTCTGGAGGGCCGGGTCGCCCACGGCAGCGAGGCGGCGGTGTCCGATCGCGAGGCCCGGGGTCAGCGAGGGTGAGCAGTGCCCTGGTCTTCGATCTGGCCCTTTGCGGCCTGCTCTTGGGGGCGGCGCTGGCCGCCGTGGTGGGGCGCAACCTCTTCGGCTCGATCGTCTTCTTCATCGTCTACGGGATCCTGGTCGCCATCGCCTGGGTCAGGCTCGAATCGGTCAACGTGGCGCTGGCGGAGGCGGCGATCGGGGCTGGGCTCACCGGCGCCTTGCTGCTCGGCACCTGGGGCCGGTTGCGCAAGGGGCGCGCCTATGACCTGCCGGGGCAGCCCGACGATCCGCGCGACCCCTTGCCGGCGATCCTGCATCGGCGCTCGACCGGGTTGCTCTGCCTGGCGCTGACCGGCGGCCTCGCCTGGGCCATTCTCTCGCTGCCCGAGGCGGCGCCCGGGCTGATCCCGCTGGTCCAGGCGAACCTCGAGACGACCGGCGTCGAGAATGCGGTGACCGCGGTCCTGCTCGGCTTTCGCGCCTTCGACACGCTGCTCGAGAGCATCATCATCGCGGTGGCCCTGGTCGCCGTCTGGGCGTTGACGCCGAAAGGGTTCTGGGGCGCCGCACCGGGACTGCGGCAACGGGTCCGCCCGGACGGGGTGCTGGCGATGTTCGGCCGGCTGCTGCCGCCGACGGGCCTGCTGATCGCGGTCTATCTCGTCTGGGCCGGCAGCACCCTGCCGGGGGGTGCGTTTCAGGCGGGAACGGTGCTGGGCGCCGTCCTCTTGCTCACCGCCATGGCCGGGCTGGGCGAGCCCTTGGCGGTGACCGATCCGCGGTTGCGCTGGGCCCTCGTGGCGGGGCCGCTGGTTTTTCTCGTGATCGGCGTGGTGGGCGCGTTCTTCGGCAGCTTTCTCGGCTTGCCGCCGGCCTGGTCGAAGACGCTGATCGTGCTGATCGAGGTGGCGCTGACCGGCTCGATCG
>SLRI01000296.1 GCA_007131045.1 Rhodospirillales bacterium | reverse complement strand
CGACGGCGGGCTGGCCCGCTTCGCCCGCGTTCCGAGCCGCGGCAGGCCGAGGGTTCAGCCGACGGTTTCGGGCACCTCCTCGTCGGGCGTGTCCTCGTCGGGCGTATCACCGTCGCCGAGCTTCTCAGGGGCCGGCAGGAACGGCAGGGTCTGGCCAGTGGGGACGATGACGAAGACCGGCTTGTCGCCCTCGATCGTCACCACGACCTTGCCGCCCTTGGCGAGCCGACCAAACAGCAGCTCGTCGGCCAGCGGCTTCTTCATGTGCTCCTCGATCACCCGGGCCAGTGGGCGGGCGCCGTAGAGCGGGTCGTAGCCGCGTTCGGCGAGCCACGACTTGGCGGCTTCGTCGAGCTCGATCGAGACCCGCTTGTCGGCGAGTTGCGCGCCGAGCTCATCGACGAACTTGTCGACCACCGAGCGGATGATCTTCGGTGTGAGGCCAGAAAAGGCGATCACCGCATCGAGCCGGTTGCGGAACTCCGGCGTGAACAGCCGCTTGATCGCCTCGGTGTCCTCGCCCTCGCGTGCCGCGCCGCCGAAGCCCATCACCGGCCTGCTCATGTCCGAAGCACCGGCGTTGGTCGTCATGATCAGGATGACGTTCCTGAAGTCGACGGTCTTGCCGTTGTTGTCGGTGAGCTTGCCGTAGTCCATCACCTGCAGGAGGATGTTGAAGACGTCCGGGTGCGCCTTCTCGATCTCGTCGAGCAGCAGCACGGCGTGCGGGTGCTGGTCGATGGAGTCGGTCAACAGCCCGCCCTGATCGAAGCCGACATAGCCCGGCGGTGCGCCGATCAGCCGCGACACGGCGTGCCGCTCCATGTACTCCGACATGTCGAAGCGGACGATCTCGATGCCCATGATGGCGGCGAGCTGGCGCGCCACCTCGGTCTTGCCGACGCCCGTCGGGCCGGAGAAGAGGTAGCAGCCGATCGGCTTTTGCGGGTCGCGCAGCCCGGCCCGGCTCAGCTTGATGGCGGAGGAGAGCGCCTCGATCGCCTGGTTCTGGCCGAAGACGACGCCCTTCAGGTCGTCGCCGAGGGTCTTGAGCGCGTTCTTGTCACGGGCGTTGACCGCCTTGATCGGCACCCGGGCGATCTTGGCGACGATCTCCTCGATGTCCTTGGCGCCTACGGTCTTGCGCCGTTGCCCCTCGGGCTTGAGCATCTGGGCCGCCCCCACTTCGTCGATCACGTCGATCGCCTTGTCCGGCAGCTTGCGGTCGTGGATGTAGCGGTTGGAGAGCTTGACCGCTGCCTTCAAGGCACCAGTCGAATACTTGATCCGGTGATGCTCCTCGAAGCTGGGCCTGAGCCCTTCGAGGATCTTGACCGCCTCGTCCTCGGACGGCTCCGGCACGTCGATCTTCTGAAAACGGCGGACCAGCGCCCGGTCTTTTTCGAAGTAGTTGCGGAATTCCTTGTAGGTGGTCGAGCCGATGCAGCGCAGCGAGCCGCCGGCCAGGGCCGGCTTGAGGATGTTCGAGGCATCGAGCGAGCCGCCGCTCGTGGCCCCGGCGCCGATCACGGTGTGGATCTCGTCGATGAAGAGGACCGCGCGGTCGTTGGCCTCGAGCTCGCCGATCACCGCCTTGAGGCGCTCCTCGAAATCGCCACGGTAGCGCGTGCCGGCGAGCAGCGCTCCCATGTCGAGGGCGAAGATGATGGCGTTCTTCAAGACCTCGGGGACCTCGCCCCGGATGATCCTGAGCGCCAGCCCCTCGGCGATGGCGGTCTTGCCGACGCCGGGATCGCCGACGAAGAGCGGGTTGTTCTTGGACCGCCGGCAGAGGATCTGGATGGTCCGCTCGATCTCGTGCTGGCGGCCGACCAGGATGTCGATCTTGCCGGCCGCCGCCTTGTCGTTGAGGTTGACGCAATAGGTCGAGAGCGCTTCGCTACCGGGCTCGCGCTTCTCCTCGCTCTGACTCGCTTCCTCCGCACCCTTCACGCGACGCTCCTCGCTGAGGCTTGGCTTCTTGGCGATCCCGTGCGCGATGTAGTTGACCGCATCGAGCCTGGACATGTTCTGCTCCTGCAGAAACCAGACGGCATGCGACTCGCGCTCGGAAAAGAGGGCGACCAGGACGTTGGCACCGGTGACTTCACTGCGGCCCGACGACTGGACGTGGATGGCGGCGCGCTGAATGACGCGTTGGAAGCCGGCCGTGGCCTTGGCGTCGACCACACCGTCGACGACCAGTCCGGACAGCTCGTGGTCGAGAAAATCGGTGAGTGCCAGGCGCAGCTTGTCGATTTCGACCGCACAGGCCTTCATCACGGCAACTGCGTCCTGGTCCTCGCTCAGCGCCATCAAGAGGTGCTCGAGCGTGGCGTATTCGTGCTGCCGCGCATTGGCGAGGGCGAGCGCCCGGCGAAGGGTTTTTTCCAGCGTGCGCGAGAGCATCCTACCTCCTGACCGACCCGGCTGCGGCAGCGCTCGGCGCCCTCGCAACCACTGAGGAATCTATTTTAGCCGATATGCGGCGCCTGCGGCCAGCCTTCTGCACGTTGATCGCGCTCGAGATCGCACCGAGACGGTCGAACCGCCGTGCGTCGCCGCGGCGCCGTCGCGAAGTGAGGTGACGGCCGCTCACTCTTTTTCCATGGTGCATTGCAGCGGATGCTGGTTCTGCCGGGAGAATTCGGTGACCTGGGTGACCTTGGTCTCGGCGATCTCGAAGGTGTAGACGCCGCAGACCCCGACCCCCTTCTGGTGGACGTGCCACATGATCCGCGTCGCCTCCTCGCGGCTCTTGTTGAAGAATCGTTCGAGGACGTGAACCACGAACTCCATGGGCGTGTAGTCGTCATTCAACAGCAGGACCTTGTAGAGCGATGGCCGCTGGGTCCGCGTGCGCGGCTTGGTCGCGACATCGCCCTTGACGACTCGGTCCTCGTCCCACCCGTCCTTCATCGATTCCGTAGCTTTCGTCGCTCGTCGCGGTGGCTCATTTCGACAACCCCGAACATAGTTCAATCGGCGGAGCGAACAAATCCCTTTCGACGCCGTTTTGGTGCCGAGGCATCATCCACGGCCGGCGAAGGCAGCACCCCGCCCGATGCCCTGAGCATCATCGCTCGAGGATCGGAAGATTCCGTTAACGGCGACCGATCGCCGGTCCTAGGGCCTCAGCGGACCGCTTCGGGATGCCGCGCCGGATCCTCGTCGCCATCGTCCTGGCGCACGGTCTTGAGCCGCAGCGTGCCGGCCCGCTTGGGGCGCGCCGGCTTGGCGGCCGCTTCCGGCTCGTCGGCATCTGTCGCAGCGGGCTCGGCCTCGGGCTCCGCCTCGCCCGCCGAATCTTCCGCGTCCGGCTGCTGCTCGTGCGCCGCAGGCTCGCCCGGCGCCGGGCCACCCGTGGCGATGTTCAAGGCGAGCTCGCGCAACCGATCCATCGACATCGCCGGGCCCGGCGGCGGCGCCGGCTCCGCCGTGCTCGCCGTCTCGGCCTCGTCTTCGGCATCGGCCAGCGTCAGTTTCAGCCGTGCCAGCTGCTCGAGGAACTCCTCGCGCTGCTTGGGCGGCAGGCGCTCCACGGCGCGCTCGTCGACCAGGCGCTCCGCCTGGGCCAAGATGTTTCGCGCATGCACCACCTGCCCCGAGGCGCGGGTATTGCCGGCGAGCACCTGGGCCAGGTTCTTGGTGGTCGGCTGCAGCGTGCCGAGCAGCTCGGTCGCGGAATTGGGAATCCGCCGGCCACCGCCGCCCTGGCCGCCCTGGCGCCGGCCACCCCCGCCCTGACCGCCTTGGTGGCCGCCCTGCGGCTTGCCGCGCTTCTTGCCGCCGCCACGGCGGAACGGAAACATCGAGTTTCGATTGTTGCTGTTCACACGTTTTCCTTCTTCGACCTCGTCGATCTACCTGCGGGACGATCGTTCTCGGCGATCTGCCATCCGGCACCGATCGCCTGTGTGCCCGCTTCGTTTTTCCGGGCGACCCTGCCGATCACCGTTCTCGATCAGTGGCACAACGCCGCTCATGGTGCCGGACCACCCTCTCGTGGCGCGATAGCCGGTCGCCACCGACACGGTCGCGCCATGCGACACGCCCTGAGGCGGCTCGCCGAACCACGCCGTTCGGCCCACCATCGTCGCTGGTACACGCCCGCGACCCGGCGCTCATGATTCGGCGTCCACGATCAAGCCGGCGGCCGCCCGAGCGGCAACGCCTTCGTGCTGTCTACGTCGATGGCGGCGCCTCGATCACGTTTGCGACTTCCTGGTCTTCGAAAGCCGATCCCGTTTCCGGCACTTTGCCGTTTCCGGCCCTGGGGTGGCAGGCGGCAATCGACTGAAGCCTACGCCATCGAGCGAGCAGTCATCCGCGCCACCGACGTCTCGGTCTCCGCTCGCCCCGGGTCACCCGGCGACTGCCTGTTCGGCTCCAGATGAAACGCTCGACCAGCCGCTGCGACCACTGACCAGCCGGCGATAAATCCACGGTCCTGCCCAACGATTACCGCAGCAGTCGAGAATTTCAACATAAACTCGCGTCTTGCGGCCCGCTCTTCAGCAGCTGTTCATCGATTGGTGACCGATAGCCCTACCTCTGTCGTGCCGGCATCACACGAGCGCTTCGACCGATGGAGGTCGCTTCCGCTGGCCGGCCGAAAACGAGAATCTGGATGACCGCCTCGAGAAGGCCACTAGAGACGGCGCCTCCACCGACGATATCGTTGCTCACGCCGCGCGGCGCAAGGTCAAGTGCGCCTCTCGGCTGCCTGTTTTCCGAAGGGCGGCACCGCCATGCGCGAAAAGCGCGCTCGCCAATCGGTGGGCAACGGCACCGTCGCCGCTCGCCGCCGGGCCGACAGCGAGGCCGAGGACGCAGGTTGCGGCCTCGATCGCCACGAGATCGCAGGCCAAAGGCGCGGTCCGATCGCCGGGTGTGGCGGCCGTGAGGTGCTGGAGTGCGCGCCCGAAGAGCGACGGCACGATGAGCACCCGAAACCCGGCCGCCGCGGTGAGCCGCCGAGTCGGTTGCAGATGGCGCGCGACCGCAGGATCGGCGAGCCAGGCACCGAGCTCGCATGGGGTGATGGGCGGGTCGCTCTCCTCCTCGAGGCCGGCCAGCTCGGCCAGCATCTCCACACAGCGCTCGAGCTCGGCCGTGGCGCCGGCGATCAGTCCCAGGGCTTCGACCTGCAGGGCAGAGAGCCCGCTCCCGCGCGCCTCGAGCAGCAGCTCCACCCCGCCCTTGATCGCCTGCAAGGGGGTGCGCAGCTCGTGGCTCGCGAACCAGCGCTGCGCCGATCCGTCGGTTATGGCCAAGCCCGCCCGTCCGTTTAGCGGCGAGACACGGGCTGCGGGCGTGGCATGGTCGTGGTCTCCTCGGGTGGGTGGTTCAATCGGGCGTGCGCACAATGGTCGGGCGGGTGATGCGCCGATCAGCGGCCGCCAATCTAGCAGCCGATCGTTAAGGAAGCGTTGCCGGGACGCGGCACGAGCGGGCCTCAGCGCCTTGCCATTCGCTGATCGGCGGCCAGGCGTCGCTCGAGCCAGCGCACCCCGGCCGAGACGATCACCACGAGGACGAAATATTCGAGGATCAAGAAGCTGTAGATTTCGAGCGGCCGGTAGAGGGTGACCACGAGCTCGTTGGCTTTCTTGGTCAGCTCGAACACGCCGATCACCGAGAGCAGCGAGGACATTTTCAAGACGTAGACGAACTGGTTGCCCAAAGGCGGCAGGATGCGGCGGATTGCTTGTGGCAGGATGACGTACCAGAGCTTGTCGAAGGCGCCGAGGCCGAGAGAATCCGCGGCCTCGTGCTGGCCCTTCTCGATCGACTGCAGGCCGCCCCTGAAGATCTCCGCCTCGAAGGCGCTGTCGGAGATGACGAGGGTCAAGACGCCCGCCGTGAAGGGATCGAAGTTGAGGCCGGTCAGCACCGGCAGGCCGTAATAGACCCAGAGCATCAAGGGCAGGATGGGGATCGAGCGGATGGTCTCGACATAGGCGCGGTTGACCAGCCGGAGCCAGGGATTGCGGGCGAAGCCGGGGAGTGCCACCAGCAGCCCGAGCGGGATCGAGAGGCAGATCGCCAGGAGCGAGACCGCGATCGTCTGCCAGAGGCCGCCGGTGAGAAAGGCGATGTTGCTCTGGCCCTGGTCGGTCAGGGGCGAGACGACGTGCCAGCCCCAGGTGTAGCTGCCGCCGCTGCAGCCGGCGAGCACGAGGGCGGTGGCGGCGACCAGGAGAAGGCGGCGGCACCTCGCAGCATCGCCGTCAGTGCGCAAGGATGCGACCCAAGAAGAGCCGCGCCCGCTCGCTCGCCGGTGCCGCGAAGAACCGGGCAGGCGGGGCCTTCTCGACGATAAGGCCCTCGTCCATGAAGACCATGCTGTCGGCCACCTCGCGGGCGAAGCCCATCTCGTGGGTGACGACGATCATCGTCATCCCCTCCTTCGCCAGCTCGACCATGACGTCGAGGACTTCCTTGATCATCTCGGGGTCGAGGGCCGAGGTCGGCTCGTCGAACAGCATGATCTTCGGCCGCATGCAGAGCGAGCGGGCAATCGCCACGCGCTGCTGCTGGCCGCCCGAGAGCTGGGCCGGGTACTTGTCCGCCTGCTCGGGGATCCGCACCCGTGCCAGATAATGCCGGGCCAATTCCTCCGCTTCCTTGCGGCCGAGGCCGCGGGTGCGCATCGGTGCGAGGGTGAGGTTGCGCAGCACGGTGAGGTGCGGGAAGAGGTTGAACTGCTGGAAGACCATGCCGATCTCGGCGCGGATCTTGGCGATGTGCCGGGTGTCGTCGTCGAGCTCGGTGCCGTCCACCGTGATCCTGCCGGCATCGTGCTCCTCGAGCCGGTTGATGCAGCGAATCAGCGTCGACTTGCCGGAGCCCGAAGGCCCGCAGACGACCATCCGCTCGCCGAGCGCCACCTCGAGGTCGACATCCTTGAGTGCCTGAAACGTGCCGAAGAACTTCGCCACACCTTCGAGCCGAATGATCGGCTGCGCCATCTCTTGGTCTCGCCCTGGTTCGCGGCGGAACCTAACGGGCGAACGCCGGGCGGCAAGGGGGATCCTCCGGCTGCAAGGTCGACCGGCCGCGGCATGGACAATCCGGCGTCAGGGCGCCATATCGCCGCGATCCTCATCACGCGCTCTCTTTCGGAGACCATGTCCATGTCGTTGATCCGCGCACTCGCCGGCGCCGCCGTTGCCGTTGTCCTCGTTGCCGCCGATGCCGCAGCCCAGGAGACGTCGCGGTTGCACAGCATCCTCGAGAGCGGTGTGCTCCGGGTCGGCACCACCGGTGACTTCAACCCGATGAGCTTCAGGAACCCGGCATCGGGCGAGCTCGAGGGCTACGACATCGAGGCGGTCGAGAAGCTGGCAGCCGACATGGGGGTCAGGATCGAGTACGTCTCGACCGAGTGGCGCACGCTGGTCGCCGGCATCGTCGCCGACAAGTACGACATGACGACCAGCGCGTCCTTGAGCATGGACCGGGCCGCGGTCGCCGGCTTCAGTGAGCCTTATGTCGAATTCTCGACCGTGCCGATGACCCAGGCGGCCACTGTCGGCGACTACGCCTCGTGGGACGATCTCGATCGCGAGGACGTGACCATCGCGGTGACGCTCGGCACCGTCTTCGAGCAGCAGGCGCGCGGCTATTTCGAGCACGCCCAGATCCGCACGGTCGAGGCGCCGGCCAGGGAGTGGCAGGAGGTGATCTCGGGCCGCGCCACCGCCAGCATCACCTCCAACGTCGATGCCGCCCAGCTCACTGCGACCTACCCCGAGCTCGCCGTGGTCAAGGTCGACGAGCCCCGCTCCAGGCGGCCGGGCGCCTTCTTGATGCCGCAGGGCGACCAGGTCTGGATCAACTACGTCAACCACTGGATCGCCCTGAACCACGCCAGCGGCTGGTTCGCCGAGCAGCAGGCGAAGTGGAAT
>SLRI01000558.1 GCA_007131045.1 Rhodospirillales bacterium | reverse complement strand
GCCTCCAGCGATCGGGCCAGATCGAAGATCTCGGTTCGGTCGACGGTGAGCCCGACCGCGCCTCGGACGGTGCCGTCGACGATGAGCGGGCTCATCGCGACCTCGACCTCGGCCCTACCGTAGACGGCCGGACGGCTGGCGACGAAGCGGACGGCTTCGCCCGCGAGCACGCGGCGGTGCGCGTCGCGCCAGCGCGCCTCGATCTCGACCGGTGGCGTCACCGCAGCGGCGCGCCGGCCGATCAACTCCCCGAAAACGCTCCTGTCGATAGCATTCTGCTCGATATACCGGCCGGCGGCGTCGGTGATCCAGAAGTGATGCGGCAGGCTGTCGATCGCGGCGCGCAACAACGCCGCGCCGGACGCGGCTTTCTCGGCGGCCTCGTCCTCGTTCTCGTCGGCCGCCGACGGCCCCTTGTCTTCGATACCCAACGGCGGGCGAGCAGCGCCCGAGAAGCCTGTCGTCATACCCGGCCCCGTCAAGTTTGTGTCGGCCGTGATGACAGAATGTCGTGGCCGCGCCTTCAATCAAAAGGCACGGTTGAGTAGCACAAGCCAACTCACAACACAAGATTGCAAAATGCACCACGCCGGTGAATCGGTCGGCGGCAAGTCTCGCGCAAGTGACTAAAAATATCCTCCTTGAGGTTGAAATAGCTTGTCGATCATCAGAGATCCCGGCGGTAGTTGGGCGCTTCGCGAGTGATCGCGACGTCGTGCACGTGGCTTTCCCGCACCCCGGCACCGGTGATCCGCACGAACCGGCAGCCTTCCTGCATCGCCGCCAGGCTGGCGTTGCCGGTATAGCCCATGGCCGAGCGCAGCCCGCCGACCAGCTGGTGGACGATATTGGCGACCGGGCCGCGATAGGGGACCCGGCCCTCGACCCCTTCCGGCACCAGCTTGAGCTGGTCCTGGACCTCCTGCTGGAAGTAGCGGTCGGCCGAGCCGCGGGCCATCGCCCCGATCGAGCCCATGCCGCGATAGGACTTGTAGGAGCGGCCCTGGTAGAGGAACACTTCGCCCGGCGCCTCGTCGGTGCCGGCGAACATCGAGCCCAGCATGGCGCAGTCCGCACCCGCCGCGATGGCCTTGGCGAGATCGCCCGACGAGCGGATGCCGCCATCGGCGATCACCGGCACGTTCTGCGGGCGGCAGCGGCCGGCGACGTCGAGGATGGCGGTGAGCTGCGGCACCCCGACGCCGGCGACGATCCGGGTGGTGCAGATCGAGCCCGGGCCGATTCCGACCTTGATCGCATCGGCCCCCTTGTCGATCAGCGCCTGCGCCCCTTCGCCGGTCGCCACATTGCCGCCGATGATCCGGGCCCGGTTGGTCTCGCGGCGGATCCGGGAAACGGCCTCGAGCACGCCTGCCGAATGGCCGTGCGCGGTATCCACCACC
The DNA here is from genome assembly GCA_007131045.1 of Rhodospirillales bacterium. GTDB lineage: Bacteria > Pseudomonadota > Alphaproteobacteria > Geminicoccales > Geminicoccaceae > SLRI01. The sequence continues at coordinate 6,533 of SLRI01000558.1, read as the reverse complement.
AGCACGTCGACCCCGGCCTCGATCAGCGCCAGCGCCCGCTCGAGCCCGGCAGCACCTGTGCCGGTCGCAGCACCGACCCTGAGTCGGCCCTGGCCGTCCTTCACCGCATGCGGGAACTTGGCGGCTTTCTCGATGTCCTTGACGGTCATCAGCCCGATCAGCCGGTAGGCCTCGTCGACCACCAGCAGCTTCTCGATCCGGTGGCGGTGCAGCACCTGCATCGCCTCCTCGCGGCCGACGGTCTCGGAGACGGTGACCAGGTTCTCTGCGGTCATCAGCTCGCGCACCGGCCTGGCGCTCGACTCGACGAAGCGGACGTCGCGGTTGGTGAGGATGCCGGCGAGCCGCTGGGTATCCGGGTCGACCACCGGCACGCCCGAGATGCGGTGCCGGCCCATCAGCTCGAGCGCCTCGGCCAGCGGCGTGTCGGGATTGACGGTGACCGGGTTGACGACGATCCCGGCCTCGAACTTCTTGACCTGGCGGACCTGGGCCGCCTGCTCGTCGCGCCCGAGATTCTTGTGGATGATGCCGAGCCCGCCCTGTTGCGCCATGGCGATCGCCATGGGTGCCTCGGTCACGGTGTCCATGGCGGCCGAGATCACCGGGATCTCGAGGTCGATCTCGGCTGCGAGCGTGGTTCGCACTTCGACCGTCGCGGGCAGCACCTCGGAATAGGCGGGCTCGAGCAGCACGTCGTCGAAGGTGAGCGCGTCACGGATCGAAAGTCTGGGCGGCAGCGACATGGGCGGATCCTGACGGGCTGGAATTCCCCTCGATATAGGGCGCATGCTGCGCTGCCGAAAGGCCGGCTCGGGCCGCACCTGCGGGAGGCCGGTGCGGCCGCCGGCTCAGGCGAGGTCGAGGGCCGCCAGATACGCCTGTGCCGTGGCCTCCTCGGCCTGCAGGAAGGTCTGGAAATCCGCCCGCGCCCGGTAGAGGCTCTGCCAGCCGTGCCGGGAGCGCACCGCATCCCACTCCGGCGTCTCGACCAGCCGGCCGAGCAGATCGGCATAACGGTCGGCAGTCGACGCGGGCAGCTGCGGGGCGGCGAAGAAGCCGCGCCAGTTGACGAAGGTGATGTCGTGGCCGAGCTCGCGCAGGGTCGGCGCGCCCGGGACTTCGGGCAGCCGCTCGGGGGCGGTCACGGCGAGCACCCGAAGGGCGCTGCGCTCCGGCCTCTCCAGGACCTCACCGAGCCCGGTCGAGAGGGCGTCGACCTGCGGCAGGGTCAACAGTGCCTCCATCGCGGCACCGCCGGCATCGTAGGGCAGGTAGCGGACGGCCTTGGGATCGACGCCGGCCGCGGCGTTGAACATCCGGGCGGCGAGCAGGTGGTCCATGCCGCCGCGCACCGAGCCGCCGGCGATCCAGACATCGTCGGGTGAGCGGCGCACCGCGGCCGCGAGCGACGCGAAATCGTGGTAGGGGCTGTCGGCGCGCACCGCGATCACGGCGTAGTCGCCGATCACCGAGGCGACGGGCAAGAGCTCGCGATAGGACGGCGTCGCGCCGCGCACCGCCCTGAGCACGATCGGCGTCGAGCTCACCATCAGCGTCTGCGCTTGGTTCTGCCCGGTCGCCACCAGGTAGCCGATCGCCCGCGCCCCGCCGCCGCCGGAGACGTGCTCGAGGGTGGCGCTCTGCACCAGCCCGGCCCGGGTCATCGCCTCGGCCACCGCCCGCGCGGTCTGGTCCCAGCCGCCGCCGACCCCGGCCGGCACGAGAAAATGCAGCCGGTCGGTGGTCTGGCCCCGGCCGTGCCGCGGCAGCCCGGCGAGGACGGCCGCCCCGGCACCCAGGCCGGCGAGGAGGTGGCGTCGTGACGCTGCGGGCGGCGAAGCGGGTAATCGACGCATGACGCGAGAAACTCCTTGGGCATGATCGTTTTGCGCAAACTGGCCCGTCGCCGAAGCGGAGACAAGCCGGATCTTTCGGGATCGCCCCGACCGATTGCGGCCCTCGCTCCAGTGGTGGTATGAACAGTCGGCGTCGAGAGTTCGACGACAACACGACGGATGACACAGGGAGACGGTTCGTGGCCGATGACAAGAAGCGCCGACTGAGGAGCCAGGATTGGTGGGACAACCCCGCCGAGCCGGACATGACGGCCCTCTACCTCGAGCGCCAGCTCAATTTCGGCCTGACCCGCGAGGAGCTGCAGTCCGGCCGGCCGATCATCGGCATCGCCCAGACCGGCTCCGACGTCGCGCCCTGCAACCGGCACCACATCGAGCTAGCGAGCCGCGTCCGTGACGGCATCCGCGACATGGGCGGCGTGCCGCTCGAGTTCCCGATCCACCCGATCCAGGAGACCCTGAAGCGGCCGACCGCGGCCCTCGACCGCAACCTGCAATATCTCTCGCTGGTCGAGATCCTCTACGGCTATCCGATCGACGGCGTCGTGCTCACCACCGGCTGCGACAAGACCACGCCCGCCTGCCTGATGGGTGCCGCCACGGTCAACATTCCGGCCATCGTGCTCTCCGGCGGGCCGATGCTCAACGGCTACTACAAGGGCGATCTCGCCGGCTCCGGCATGGTCGTCTGGCACGCGCGTCAGCTGATGGCCAAGGGCGAGATCGGCTACGACGAGTTCATGGACATGACCTGCGCCTCGGCCCCCTCGGTCGGGCACTGCAACACCATGGGCACGGCCTCCTCGATGAACGCCATGGCCGAGGCGCTCGGCATGTCGCTGCCCGGCTGTGCGGCCATCCCCGGCCCCTACCGCGAGCGTGGCCAGATGGCCTATGCCACGGGCAAGCGGATCGTCGAGATGGTCCACGAGGATCTCCGCCCGTCGCAGGTGCTGACCAGGAAGGCGTTCGAGAACGCGATCTTCGCGGCTGCGGCCATCGGCGCTTCGACCAACTGCCCGCCGCACGTCATCGCGATCGCCCGGCACATGGGCGTCGAGCTCGACATCAAGGACTGGGAGATGGGCTACGACATCCCGCTCCTCGTCGACATGCAGCCGGCCGGGCAATATCTCGGCGAGGACTACTACCGTGCCGGCGGCCTGCCGGCGGTAGTCAAGGAGCTGATGGGCAAGGGCCGCTGGCACAACGACGTCATGACGGTCAGCGGCAAGACCTTCGGCGAGAACATCGAGAGCCTCGATCTCTACGTCGATCGCAAGGTCATCCGCAGCTATGACGAGCCGATGATGCCCGAGGCGGGTTTCGTCATCATCTCCGGCAATCTTTTCGATAGCGCGGTGATGAAGACCTCGGTCGTGACCCCCGAGTTCCGCGCGAAATACCTCGAGGACCCGGAGCAGCCGGGCGTCTTCGTCGGCCGGGCGATCGTCTTCGAGGGCCCGGAGGACTACCACGACAAGATCGACGACGAGAGCCTGGATATCGACGAGGACTGCTTCCTCTTCATCAGGAATTGTGGCCCCGTGGGCTATCCGGGTGCAGCCGAGGTGGTCAACATGCGCCCGCCGATCAAGCTGATGAAGAAGGGCATCAAGGCCCTGCCGACGGTCGGCGACGGCCGGCAGAGCGGCACGTCCGAGAGCCCGTCAATCCTCAACGCCTCGCCCGAGGCTGCCGTCGGCGGCAATCTCGCGATCATCGAGAACGGCGACAAGATCCGCTTCGATCTGCACAACCGCAAGCTCGACATCCTGTTGAGCCCGGAGGAGATCGAAGCCCGCCGGGCGAAGATCGAGCCCAAGATCCCGCCCAGCCAGACCCCTTGGCAGGAGATCCAGCGCGGCATGATCGGCCAGCTCTCGACCGGCGCCTGCCTCGAGCCCGCGGTGATGCATCTGCGCGTGGTCGAGACCCACGGCAACCCGCGCCGCAACCACTGAGGCCCGAGCCCGGCGTGTCGGGTTGGTTGCCGCGCGCGGTCGCCGCATTCTGCCTCGCCGCCTGGCTGGCGGCGACCCCAATCGCGCTCGGCGACGAGCGGGATTGGGCCGAGCTGAACGCGGCGGGGGTGGCTGCTGCGGCGGCCGACGACTGGACGGCCGCCGAGCAGGCCTTTCGGGCGGCGCTCGACGCGCTGGACGCGGCGGCTGCCGCGGCACCGCCGCCGATCGACCGGATGACCGACGACGACGCGCGGGTCGCCGTGGTCGCCAGCAACCTCGCGGTGGTGCTGCTCGAGCAGGACGACACCAGCGAGGCCCGCGCCCTGTTCGAGCGGGCGCTGGCGATTCGCCGGGCGGTGTTCGGGGCGCGCGACCCGGCGATCGCCGAAAGCCTCAACAATCTGGCCGAGCTCGAGCGGCGCATGGGCAATCTGCCGCGCGCCCGCACGCTGCACGAGGCGGCCTTGGGCGTGCGCCGCGAGGTGCTCGACGAGGGCCACCCCGATATCGCCGAGAGCCTCAACAACCTCGGCGTCCTGCTCTTGGACCTGGGCGAGCTCGAGGCCGCTTCGGTGGCGCTGGGCGAGGCCCATGCGTTGCGCCGCGAGCGGCTGGGCCCGGCGCATCGGCTGACCTTCGAGAGTGCCGGCAATTTCGCCGCCGTCGCTGTCGATCAGGGCGATCTCGCGACCGCCGAGGGGGTGCTGCGGGACGCGGTCGAGGCGGCCGCGGCACCGCCTGCGTACCTGCTCGGGCGGACGGTCGACGTGCTCCTCCGCCGAGGCTCGCTCGACGATGCCGTCTTGCTCTGCGAGACCCACGTTGTCGACCGGGCCCTGCCGTTCGACGATGCGCCGAGCGGGGCGGCGCTGGTTGCGACCTGTGCCCGGGCGCTGGCGGCGGTGGGCGGCGAGACCCGGGCCGCAGCGATGCTCGAGCGGCAGCTCGATGCCAGCCCCGAGGCTGCACCGGCGGTCGAGGCGGAGCTGCGCTGGGGGCTCGCCGAGACGGCGGTCGCGGCCGGCGACCTCGAGGCCGCCGAGGCCAGCCTCGATACCGTGGTGGAGCTGCTGGCCGCCGCCGACGATCCGCGCCTCGCGACGGCCTTGAACAATCGCGGCTCGGTCAAGTTCGAGCGCGGCCGGCCGCTGGAGGCGGCGGGCGACCTCGAGGCCACGCTCGAGGTCCTCGACGGTCCCGGACGGTCGGCCGATCCCGTTCTGCTGCGCGACGTGCTCGCCAACTACGCCATCGTGCTGCGTACCCTCGACCGCAACGATGCCGCCCTCGAGGTGGAGAACCGGCTGATCGAGCTCGTGACCGAGACCCGAGATCTGCAGCTGGCCCCCACGGCCGGCGACTGAGCCGTGCCGCGATGTGGCAAGCAGGGCGTCTGGCGCTATAATCGAAACCGGAGCGCCTTACCTTGGAGAGCGTCGATGACCGCCATGCCCGATCATGGAGCCGCAGCCGCAACCAAGCCCGTCTTCGACTGGGCCGACCCGCTGCGCCTCGCCGACCAGCTCGACGAGAGCGAGCGGCTCATCCAGGAGGCGGCGTTCGACTACTGCCAGAACGCGCTGATGCCGCGCATCCTGGAGGCCAACCGCCACGAGATCTTCCACCAGGAGATCATGACGGAGCTCGGCGAGCTGGGCTTTCTGGGCTCGACGCTGCCCGAGGCCTACGGCGGTGCGGAAGCGTCCTACGTCGCCTACGGGCTGATCGCGCGCGAGGTCGAGCGGGTCGACTCCGGCTATCGCTCGGCGATGAGCGTGCAGTCCTCGCTCGTCATGCACCCGATCTTCGCCTATGGCGACGAGAGCCAGAAGAAGAAGTACCTGCCCAAGCTGGCCAAGGGCGAACTGGTCGGCTGCTTCGGCCTGACCGAGCCCGATGCCGGCTCCGATCCGGGCAGCATGACCACCCGGGCCAATAAGGCCCCTGGCGGCTATCGGCTGTCGGGCTCGAAGACCTGGATCACCAACAGCCCGATCGCCGACCTCGCCATCGTCTGGGCCAAGGATGACGCCGGCGACATCCGCGGCTTCATCGTCGAGCGGGGCACCGAGGGCTTCGAGGCGCCCAAGATCGAGGGCAAGTTCAGCTTGCGCGCCTCGGTCACCGGGATGATCCAGCTCGACGACTGCTTCGTGCCCGACGCCAATCTCCTGCCCAACGTCAAGGGCCTCAAGGGCCCGTTCGGCTGCCTCAACCGGGCGCGCTACGGGATATCCTGGGGGACGATGGGGGCGGCCGAGTTCTGCTGGCATGCGGCCAGGAGCTACACCTTGGACAGAAAGCAGTTCGGCCGGCCCTTGGCCGCCAATCAGCTTATCCAGAAGAAGCTGGCCGACATGCAGACCGAGATCACCCTGGGCCTGCAGGCGGCCCTGCGGGTCGGCCGGCTGTTCGACGAAGGCACGGTGGCCCCGGAGATGATCTCGCTGATCAAACGCAACAATTGCGGCAAGGCACTCGATGTCGCCCGCGCCTCCCGCGACATGCACGGCGGCAACGGCATCGCCGACGAATACCACGTCATCCGCCACGTCATGAACCTCGAAGCCGTCAACACCTACGAAGGCACCCACGACATCCACGCGCTGATTCTGGGTCGAGCGCAGACGGGGTTGCAGGCTTTCACGGGCGCTTGAAATAAGGGAAAGGATGTGGGGAGGCAACGCCTCCCCACGCCCCACCGGTC
>SLRI01000195.1 GCA_007131045.1 Rhodospirillales bacterium | reverse complement strand
CGATGGCGAGCGCCTCGATCGGGCCCCGGGCGGCGCCGGTCGTCGCTGGCGAGCGGGCCGTAGGCTCTGGCACGGGCGGCGCCGGCCGCCGGGGTGGCGTTGCCGATTCTCGGCGGGCGCGCCGCGCGTCGGCACCCCAGATGGCGACCTTGGTCGAGAGGTCGGCGGCAAAGGCCTGCCGGGCCTCGGCCGCTGCTGCTTGCGGTTTGCACGAGTAGTCCGAGGCGCCGGCGGCCAGCGCTGCCATCGTCACGGCGGCACCGCGTCGTGTGAGCGACGAGGCCATCACCACCCGCGAAGTGGGCGACGCCCGCAACAGGTGAGGCAGCGCCTCGATCCCGCTCATCGACGGCATCTCGACATCGAGCAGCACGACATCGATCGGGGCGTCCTCGACATGCCGCTCGAGAACGGCGAGGGCAGCCGGGGCCGACCGGGCGGTCTCGATCATCGCGACCAGGGGGTCCGCCTGCAGCATCGCCCGCACGGAAGCGCGGACGACGATGGAATCGTCGACCACGACGACGCGCCAGCCGCAGCCCCCTGGAACTGGTGTGGCGCTCATGGCCGTCGAGCCCGAGCGCTCGCCTCGGCCGGGCTCGCCACCTCAGCCGACCGGCTGCAACGCGAGCACGCGCTCGATATCGAGCTCGACCAGGAGCGCATCGTCGAGCCGGAAGAGGCCGTGCGCGAGCGGCCGCCAGTGCTGCGGCAGGCTGCTGCCGTCGGCCTCGAACCGCTCCGCGCCCAAGGTCAGCACGACGCCGACCCGGTCGACCAGGAGGCTGTAGAGTTCGCCCCGATCCTCGACCACGATATTCATCGCCTGGTCGGCCGGCCGCTTGTCGTCCCGGTCGATGCCGAGGCGCCGGGCGAGATCGATCGCCGTGACGACACGCCCCCGCAGATTGAGGACACCGGCAATCTCCGGCGGCGCGAGCGGCACCTTGGCCAATTGCTGAGGGCCGAGAATATCGCGCACCGCCTCGATCCGCACGCCGAACTGCTGCGCCGCGACGGTCATGCCGATCAACTGCCTGGGCTCGGCCATCACGCCACCTTCAGCGGCTCGCGGTCTACCGACAAGGTCGATATCAGCGCTTCGCGATCGAGCTTGCCGACATGCCCGTCGAAGCCGGCGAGCCGACCACGCCCGACATCGCTCGGTGTCGCGTGCGAGGTGAGCGCAACGATCCGGGTGCGCTGCCAGGCACCGCCCGCCCGACAATTCTCGACGAAGGCGAACCCATCGGTGCCCGGCATCTCGATGTCGGAGATAATGAGGTCGAACAGCCTGCCCTCGTCGCGCATCCGCAACGCCCGATCGGCGCTGTCGGCGGTCGTGACCTGCATCCCTTGGGCCTCCAGGATCGATTGCAGCATGCTGCGCACGAACCGGCTGTCGTCGACGATCAGCACCCGGCGGGCCCGCCGCTCGTTGCCGTGAAAGGCCTCGGTCTCCAGGGCGGCGAACCAGCCGCCGAACGCCCGATTGACGAAAAACGCCACATCCAGGAGCCGGGTCGGCCGATCGGCGATAATCGCTGTACCCAGATCGTTGCCGCCGCCGGAAGCGAGCTCGAGCTCGATGCGGGCCTCGGTCACGTCGACGATGCGATCGACCACGAGGCCCATATGGCGGCCGCAATCGGTGAACACCAGGGTCGGCCGGCGACCGGTGTCGAACGCGGCTGGCCGGCCCTCGATATTTGCGAGCGGCATCAGCGAGTCACGGTATCGAACGACGCTGCGTCCGCCCGTCCGCTCGATCGCCGAGGCCTCGATCTGCTCGAGCCGGGTGACCAGTGCCGAGGGAACGGCCATCTGCTGACCGCCGTCCGCCTCGAACAGCAGAAGCGACACCGGCTCGTCTGGTCGCTGCCGCTGGTCCGCGGCCTGGCGACGGTCGACCTCGCCGCGCCCGAGATCGAGCATCGCCGCGAGACCGTTGAGATCGAGGATCATGACGACGCTGCCGTCGCCGAGAATGGTGTTGCCGGAGAAGGCCGAAACACTGCGCAGGATGGGGGCGACGGGCTTGACGACGATTTCCTCGGTAGCGAACAGCCGATCGACCTCGAGCCCGAGGACCCGCGCGCCGACCCGCACCACGACGACGTAGCTGCCGGCGTCGGTCTGGCCAGCGGCACCGGCGACGCGCGGCCCGAGGCCCAGAACCTGAGCGAGAGACGCCAGCGGCAGCAGCCGATCGCGCAGGCGGAGCACACGCATTCCGTCCATCGTCTCGATCCGATGTCCCGACTGGCCGCCGGCGCGGAGCAGCTCGACCACGCCCAGTTGCGGCAGGGCGAAGCGCTCGCCGCCGGCCTCGAAGATCAGGGCGGAGACGATGGCGAGCGTCAGGGGAATCTTGATCGTGAAGGTCGAGCCCTGGCCCTTGGTCGAGCGGATCCCGATCGACCCGCCGATCTTCTCGATATTGGTGCGGACGACGTCCATGCCGACGCCACGGCCGGAGACCGCGGTCACCGTCTCGGCGGTCGAGAAGCCGGGGTGGAAGATGAATTGCTGGATGTCGCGCTCGGCCATGGCGGCGATATCCGCCTCTTGGGCGAGGCCGCGGGCGGCCGCCTTCTCGGCGATGCGCGCCGTATCCAGCCCTCTGCCGTCGTCGCTGATCTCGATGATGATGTGGCCGCCCTCGTGGCAGGCATCGAGCCCGATCGTTCCCTTCGCGGGCTTGCCCTGCCTCTGGCGCTCGTCGGCTGTCTCCAGCCCGTGATCGGCGGCGTTGCGGACCATGTGGGTGAGCGGGTCCCTGATCATCTCCAGAACCTGCCGATCGAGCTCGGTCTCGGCACCGTGCATGGTCAGCTCGATCTCCTTGTCGACCTCGATGGCGAGATCGCGGACCAGACGCGGCAGCTTGCTCCAGGCGGTGCCGATCGCCTGCATCCGGGTCTTCATCACGCCTTCCTGCAGCTCGCCCGTGATCTGGTCGAGGCGCTGCAGCGGCGATTGCAGGGCCGGCTCGCTGCCGTGGCGGACCGCCTGCAGGAGCTGGTTGCGGGTCAAGACCAGCTCGCCCACCAGCGTCATCAGCTGCTCGAGCAGCTCGACCGGCACGCGGAGCGTCTGCGCTACCAGCCTTTCAGCAGCGGGACCGGTCACGTTGCGCGCTTCGCCCGGACGCTCGACGACAGCAAGAGAAAGGTCGGTGGCGTCCTCGGCCTCGGCCGTGGCCAAGACCGGAGGCGTGACGGCGCCGGAAGGCGGCTCGGCCGGTGCTGTGCCGGTCGCCGCGATCGCATCGAGGGCGGCGATCAGGGTGCTGTCGTCGCCTAGCGGCTCGACCTGGGTGGTCGCGAGACCGTCGAGGATCTCCTTGATCCGGTCGAGGGCTTGGAGGACCACGCTGACGACCGGCCGGCTCGCCGCCATCTCGCCGTCGCGGAGCTTGCCCAGAACATTCTCCGCGGCGTGCGCCACCGCTTCCAGCCGAACGAGGTCGAGAAAGCCGCAGGTGCCCTTGATGGTGTGGACCACGCGGAAAATGCCGGCGAGCAGCTCCGGATCGTCGGGGCTCCGCTCGAGCCTGACCAAGTCGCCGTCGAGCACCGTCATGCTCTCCAGGCACTCGGTCAGGAACTCGCTCAAGAGGTCATCCATCGGGCTATTTCGTCCGTCGGCGCTGGCAAATGCGGCGGGCTCGCAGCCGCCGCTCGCGACGGCCCTGCAATCCCGGACCGAAGGATGGCAGCCATTCCTTAATTTACGCTGAACGGCGATCCGATTAGGCTCGCGCCATGGATGCGGATTTCGGACCCGGTGACGTCGTGCGTCATCCCGGCCGGCCCGACTGGGGCGAGGGTCGGGTGCAGTCGGTGGTCGGCCATCGGGCGACCGTCAATTTCGAGGATGTCGGCAAGGTGACGATCGACCTTCGTCACGTGACCCTGGAGGTGGTTCCCGCCGCTCGCCGGCGCTGATCAGCTCGTCTCGGTGATGAACCGGCGCAGCGCCGGGCCGACGCCGTCGGCGAAGACCGGGCCGGTGAACAGCGCGTGGTGCGCTGCCGCCTCGATGGTCAGGGCCTCGGACGCGCTGCTGCCGAGGGCGCGTGCGGCATGGGTGGCGCCGGTGCCGACCAGCTCGTCGCGGCCGGCCTCGATGGTCAGGATCGGCAGGCTTTCGAGGGCCGTTTCGGGAATGGCGCGATTACCGATCCGCAGCCCGGCAGCCGACAAGGCCGGCCGGCGGACGAGCTGGTCGATGGTTTGGCTGAAGAGCTCGGCCGGCACGTCGGCGACGCGGTGGAGGTCGCCGTGCAACCGGTCGTAGATGCCGGGCGTGTCGTTGACGAGCTCGGCCCAGAAGCCGGCCTGGGTCTCGAAATAGGTGGTGGGATTGGTGAGGAAGAGGCCGAGAAGCTGCAGGAGCCCGGGGTAGACCCGGCGTCCGGCCCCCGGATAGCGGTCGGGGACGACCGAGATGAGCCGACTTTCCAGGTGCACGGGCTCGAGACTAGCGAGCAGCCAATCAGCGGCCGAGCGTGCCCGGCTCGGCCCGATCGGGGCGCCCAGGAGGGTCAGGGACAGCGGCCGCACGGCAGTGTCGGCCGTGGCGGCGGCCAAGGCGGCTGCCGCCAGCGTCACCGCCCCGGACTGCGAGGCGCCGACCAGATGCACGGGCACGTCGATCCGGCGGAGTGCGGCGAGGACCAGGGCCAGCTGCTCCTCGAGGCCGAACGCGCCGAAGGCCGTGGGCACGAAGCGGGCGTCGGTCCAGTCGAGGAAATAGACCTCGCCCACGGGCAAGAGCGATGCCGCGAGCTCGCCGAGCACCGCTCCGGCATAGCCGGAATAGGGGGCGACGATGAAGACCGCGGGTCCGTTCTTCGCCCCGCGCAGCCGCACCAGCCTGAAGAACGGGCCTTCCTCCACCGTCATCGCGCTGGACACGCCCGGATGATCGCGCGCCACGGCGGCCTCGATCGGCACCGGCAGGCCGTCGCCGGCCTGGAGCGTGCGCTCGATCAGCGTGTGCTGGGCCATCAAGACACGCTGCCAGAGCGGCAGCTCGGCGCCCATCCGCAGGCCCATCAGCCAGGGATCGAGCAGCCGGCGCTGCCAGTCGACGAAGGTGTAGAGCACCTGGGCTGTTCCGCTCTTCGGCCGCTCGCTCAGCTGCCGACCATGGTGGCGAGCCGGGATTCGATCGCCTCGAGGGCCTTGGCTGCCGCCGCCCCCTCGGGCCCGCCGCCCTGGGCGAAGTCGGCGCGCCCGCCACCGCCCTTGCCGCCGACGGCGGCCACCCCGCTCTTGACCAGCTCGACCGCATCGATGCGGCTCTTCAGGTCGTCGCTGACGCTGACGACGACCGCGGCCTTGCCCTCGTTGACCCCGACCAGTGCCACGACGCTGCTGCCCTGGCCTTCCTTCAGGCTGTCGGCGGCGGTGCGCAGCTCCTTCGCCGGCACGCCTTCGAGGGTCCTGGCCGTAAACGAGACGTCGCCGATCCGCTTGGCGGCCTCGCCCTTCGCACCACCGCCGGTGGCGAGGCGGCGGCGCAGCTCGGCCAGCTCCTGCTCGAGCCGGCGCTTTTCGGCAAGGAGGTCCTGGACCCGCTGCGGCAGCTCGGCGGGCACCGTCTTGAGTGCGGCTGCCGCTGTCTCGAGCCAGCGCTCCTCTTCTTCCACATGGGCCAGGGCCGCCGCACCGGTCAGCGCCTCGACCCGCCGCACGCCGGCGGCGACCGCGCCTTCGCCGGTCAGCTTGACCAGGGCGATATCGCCCGTTCGCGCAGTGTGGGTGCCGCCGCAGAGCTCCATCGAATAGATGTCGCCGTCCGGCTCTTGGCCCATGGTCACGACCCGGACCTCGTCGCCGTATTTTTCGCCGAAGAGCGCCATGGCACCGCCGGCGATGGCCTCGTCGCGGGCCATGACCCGGACCTCGACCGGGCTGTTCTGCTGGACGTAGCGGTTGACCTCGCGCTCGACCGTGCGGATGTCGTCCGGGGACATCGCCTTGGGCTGGCTGAAGTCGAAGCGCAGCCGGTCGGGGGCGACGAGCGAGCCTTTCTGGGCCACGTGGTCGCCGAGGCGGTGGCGCAATGCCGCGTGCAGCAGGTGGGTCGCCGAATGCGCGCGGCGCAGCCGGTCGCGGCGCTCCGCGTCGACCTGGAGGTGGACGGTGTCGCCGATCGCGAGGCGGCCCTTCTCCAGCCTGGCGTGGTGGATCCAGAGCTCGCCCAGGCGCTTGGTCGTGTCGGTGATCGTGGCTTCGAGCTCCTCGCCGAGCAGCCAGCCGGTATCGCCGAGCTGGCCGCCGGATTCGGCGTAGAACGGCGTCTGGTTGGTGACGATCTCGACCTCGGGGCCGGCATCCACTGTCTGCACGGGCTGGCCGTCGACGACCAGCGCCAGGACCCGGGCATCGGCGGTGGTCGTGGCGTAGCCCAGGAACTCGGTTGGCCCATGCTGCTCCAGGATCTCGAACCACAAGGGTGCCGTGGCCTCCGCGCCCGAGCCCTTCCAGTGGCGCCTCGCCTCCTCGCGCTGCCGCTCCATGGCGGCCTCGAAGCCGGCCTTGTCGACGGCGCGGCCGCTGGCCCTGAGCGCGTCCTCGGTGAGATCGAGCGGGAAGCCGTAGGTGTCGTAGAGCTTGAACGCCGTTTCGCCCGGAAGATCCGCATCGCCCGGCAGGTTGTCGAGCGCCTCGTCGAGCAGCTTGAGCCCGCGCTCGAGGGTGCGGCGGAAGCTGGTCTCCTCGAGCTTCAGCCACTCGATGATCGAGGCCTCGGCCCGGCGCAGCTCCGGGAAGGCGCGGCCCATCTCCTCGATCAGCACAGGGGCGAGGCGATGCAGCAGCGGCTCGGCAGCGCCCAGGAGATGGGCGTGGCGCATGCCGCGACGCATGATCCGACGCAGCACGTAGCCGCGACCGTCGTTCTCGGGTGTGACGCCGTCGGCGACGAGGAAGGCCGAGGCGCGCAGGTGGTCGGCGATCACCTTGTGCGAGGCGCGGGTCGGGCCGGCGGCCGGGGTGCCGGTGAGCTCGACCGAATGGGCGATGATTTTCTGGAAGAGATCGATGTCGTAGTTGTCGTGGTGGCCCTGCAGCACGGCGGCGAGCCGCTCGAGGCCCATGCCGGTATCGATCGAGGGCTTCGGCAGCTCGACCCGGGTCTCTGGATCGAGCTGCTCGTACTGCATGAAGACGAGATTCCAGATCTCGATGAACCGGTCGCCGTCCTCGTCGGGGCTGCCGGGCGGCCCGCCCGCCACCTCGGGCCCGTGGTCGAAGAAGATCTCGGAGCAGGGGCCGCAGGGGCCGGTGTCGCCCATCGCCCAGAAATTGTCCGAGGTGGCGATGCGGATGATCCGGCTCTCCGGCAGCCCCGCAATCTTCTTCCAGAGATCGAAGGCCTCGTCGTCCTCGGCATAGACGGTGGCCAACAGGCGGTCGGCCGGCAGCCCGTATTCCTTGGTAATCAGGTTCCAGGCGAGCTCGATCGCCACGTCCTTGAAGTAGTCACCGAACGAGAAATTGCCGAGCATTTCGAAAAAGGTGTGGTGCCGGGCGGTATAGCCGACATTGTCGAGGTCGTTGTGCTTGCCGCCGGCGCGCACGCATTTCTGCGAGGTGACCGCTCGATTGTAGTCGCGGTGCTCGACGCCGGTGAAGACGTTCTTGAACTGCACCATGCCGGCATTGGTGAAGAGCAGGGTCGGGTCGTTGTGCGGAACGAGCGGGCTGGATGGCACGACCGTGTGGCCGTGCCGCTCGAAATAGTCGAGGAAGGTCGTTCGGATGTCGTTGACGGTCTGCATTGCCCAGGCGTTCTCCACGGTGCCGTGGCGCTCTCATAGCGGTTGCGCTCGCCGGCGCAAAGCCGTGTCGGCGCGTCGACCCGAGGGCTCCGCACCATTGTGCGGGCTTTTTGATCCGTAGTGCCGCGAGAAGGGCTCTGTCGAGCGGCTGCCCGCCGG
>SLRI01000636.1 GCA_007131045.1 Rhodospirillales bacterium | reverse complement strand
TCCGTCACAACCTCCTGCTGCAGCCGGGTACCACAGCGAACGAAGAGGTCCGGGTACATCACGGCGCCGACCTTGCGCGCCACAACCTTGAGATTGGACAAATGCACGTCGCAGCCGCCCAATTCGCGCAGCCGCGTGCGCAGCGCGACGTAGAGATTGCCGGCGATCCGGTCGTGCGCCGCCGTGCCGCCCGACATCATCCGGACGACACCGTCGAGGCGCTCGAAACGCTCGCCCTGGCGGCCTTCCCAGTCGAGGAAGCCGTCGACATCGAGCGGCAGGTCGGTTGCGAGCGTACTCATGCAGCAAATGTAGCTCAGTCGGGCGTTTCTGTCACCGTGGCACTGGCCGGACGAAAGCCGCTGGCCAAAAGGTAGGTCTCGGAGGAATCGCTTCGGGTCGCCTTCGGCCGCAGCAGCCGGAGCCTGGCGAAATGCGGCCGGGCGATGTCCATGACCGCCGTCTCGGCCCCCTTGACCAGCTTGATCAAGAGCTGGCCGTCCTCCTCCAGCACGATGCAGGCAAAGCCGACCACGGCCTCGCCCACCGCCTCCGCGCGCAGCCGATCGACCAGGCGCCGGCCGGTGGCGTCCGGGGCGATGTCGGAGAGCACGGTTGCGACCTTGCCGCCGAGCCGGGCCAGGAGCGCGTCTTGGGTCGCGGGCTCGAGGAAATCGCCCTCGAGGATCTCCACCCCCTCGATCGGCTCCATCGGCAAGAGGTCGAGCGCCACCACCCGCGCCCCCTTCTTGGCCGCGTACTGGCTCCAGCTGCCGGGGGCGGCGCCCAGGTCGACCAGCGGGCGGCCTTTGCGCACGACGTCGAAGCGGGCGTCGATCTCCTCGAGCTTGAACACCGAGCGGGCCCGATAGCCGGCGCGCCTGGCCTCCTGGACATAAGGGTCGTTGAGCTGGCGCTGCAGCCAGCGGGTCGAGCTCGACTTGCGCTTCTTCGCCCGCCGGAGCTTGGTCTTTTCGGTCCGCTGCATCTCAGACCGCGGCCGGATAGCGGCGCATGAGGGCGGTCAGATCGAGGCCCATCAGGCCGTTCAGGATGCCCTCGCGCACGCCGCGGTCGGCGACCCGCATGCGGCTGACGGGCCAGCTCTCGTGAATGGCCTCGAGGATGGCGCAGCCGGCGACCACGAGATCGGCGCGGCCATGGCCGATGCAGGGGTGTGCCGCCCGGCCGCGGTTGTCGAGCCGCTTCAGCCGCTCGGCCACCTCGGCGATGGCCTGATAGGTGAGCGTGATGCCGTCCACGCGCCTTCGGTCGTAGCGCCTGAGGCCCAGATGGATGGCGGCGAGCGTGGTGACCGTGCCCGAGGTGCCGAGCATCTGCAAGGCCGGAGCGTCGAGCGCGCCGGGCACGAAGCCGCCGAGCGCTGCTCTCGCCAGGGCGTCGCGCACGCAACCGCGCATGCCCTCGTAGTCGCCGTTGTGCAGGTCGCCGGCGAAGCTCTCGGCCAGCGTGACGACCCCGACAGGCAGCGAGACGATGACCCCGTGGCCGGCCCGTGACGCCCGATCGAACCAGACGATCTCGGTGCTGCCGCCGCCGATATCGACCATCAAGAGCTGCTCGGCCGCGGCATCGACCAGGGGCAGGCAGCCGAGCAGGGCGAGCCGCGCCTCCTCGTCCTGGGTCACGATCTCCAGGCGGATGCCGGTCTCGCGCTCGACCCGCTCGATGAACTGCGCACCGTTGGCCGCCCGCCTGCAGGCTTCGGTCGCGACGCAGCGGACCTCGGCCACCTGGTTGCGGCCGATCACCCGCTGACAGACGGCAAGGGCGGCGATGGTCCGGCAGATGGCGGCCTCGTTCAGCCGGCCGGTGGCGGCCAGGCCCTCGCCGAGCCGGGTGATGCGGGAGAAGCTGTCGACCACCTCGAAGCCGTCGTGGGCGGGCTCGGCGACGAGCAGCCGGCAGTTGTTGGTGCCGAGATCGAGGGCGGCGAGGCGCGTGGGCGGGCCGGCTCGCGGGCTTCGCCAGGCCCGACCGGTTGCTTGTGGAGAAGTGCTTGCTGCGTCTTTGTACATTTGTTCTTCCAACCGAGCTATCGTACGGGCGTTGGCGCGCTGGGCAAAGCGGTTTCCACCCCGAGTGGCGCATCGCCCTGTCATCCGGTCTTATCGGTTGCCGGCGGTCTTATCGGTTGCCCGGTTGGCCGCCCCTTGCTAGGCCGAGGCGGTGGGGGACGAGCCACACACGAGGAGTACGGATGAGCGAGCCAGCGATGCCGCAAAAGGCGCCCTTCAAGGCCGAGTGCTCGGCCGGCAAGGCGTATTTCTGGTGCGCCTGCGGGCAGAGCGACAAGCAGCCGTTCTGCGACGGCAGCCACAAGGGCTCAGCCTTCAGCCCGGTGAAGTTCACGGCCGAGAAGGACGGCGCGGTCTTTTTCTGCGGCTGCAAGCGGACCGGCAACCAGCCGCTCTGCGACGGCTCGCACAAGACCGTCTGAGCCCTGCCCCCGAGCGCCAATCAAGGACACCGTCGATGCGGCCGATCCTCCCCGTCGTCACCTGCCTCGCGCTCGTCGTCGTCGGCTGCGGCCGCGGCGAGCCTGAGGTAGCCGTCTGCCCGGACAGCGCGATCATTCATGGGCTCGACCGGATGTACGGCGAGGACGCCGCCGGTCGCGAGATCGCCGTCACCCTCGAGAACCTCGACGGGCTCTGCACCTATGGCGGCAACCGGCTCAGCCTCGACATGAGCGTCGATCTCGTGGTGGAGGCCGCGCCCGGCACCGACATCCCCTATTTCGTGGTGATCGCCGATCCGGCGGGCGAGGTGCTCGACAAGACCTTCTTCGTCGCCACCGTGCCGGGCGAGGCGACGCAGATGCCCGTCCGCATCCGCGAGCGGCTGGTCCAGGAGGTCGAGGGCGTCGCCGCCGGCACCTCGGCGCGCTACTCGGTCCTCTTCGGCCTCGACCTGCCGCCGGAAATCGCGGTCGAGCAACGTCGGGCGCTCTAGCGCCGCCGGGTCGGTTCAGTCGGCGTCGGCGGAGCGAAAGTGGAGACCGTTCTTGGTCCGGGGCCGTCCCGAAAACGCGCATTAGTGCGCCGTGCAAGATGGCGTGAGCCTCGTGTGCCCGCTCGGCGCGGGGGCATGTGGCTCACTCGCTTGGTGCGCCGTCCTGCTTTTCGCTGGCGATGAAGCGGTCGACGGCGGTGGGGTCACCGATGAGGAGGGGGCGGCGCCAGGTGGCGATGGCGTCGTTCGGGATCGGTTGCAGCGGTTGCCAGGTGTCGTCGGCCTGCTCGCGGATGGTGCCGCCGCTGGCGGCGATCAGGGCGAGGCCGGCGGCGACATCCCAGAGGTTCGGCTGCGCGAAGCGGGCGATCTCGAACAGGCCGGCGGCGACGAAGGCGCATTCGAGCGAGGCCGAGCCGGTCTTGCGCATTTCCCAGCCGTGCTCGGCGCTGCCTCTCGGGCTGGGATCGGCGGCGAGGCGGCGGCGGAGATCGGCATGGCGGCGCTGCTCGAGTGGTGCCTCGTCGAAGCGCAGGCGGCCGCCTCGGTGGGCATGGTAGACGCCGGGCCTCAGGGCGTGGCTGGTGGTGCACCAGATGGCGCCGGCGACCGCCCCGCCCTGGTGCATCACCCCGATCGAGGCGGCATAGAGGGGCAGGCCGTTGACGAAGTTTGCGGTGCCGTCGATCGGATCGATCACCCAGACCGGGGCATCCGGGTCGCCGGCGAGCGTCGCCATCTCCTCGCCGACCACGCCGTGGTCGGGAAGACGCTCGGCGAGGCGGGCGCGGATGAGCTGCTCGATGCGCTCGTCGGCCTCGGAGGCCGGGTCGCGGTAGCGGGCGGCACCGGTGCGGCTCTCGGCTTCCTTGTAGCGGATGGCGAGCTCGCGGCCGAGCGCGGTCGTGATCTCGGCTGCGGCCAGGCGGGCGAGCTCGACGGCGACGGCCTCGAGCTCCAGCAGCGCCGCCTTGTCGAGCCCGCCCGTATTGTCGAGCCCGGTCGATTGGTCGAGGCCGCTCATTTCGGCACCCCGGGGTCGCCGTCGACTTTCTTCGGGACCAGGATCGTGGTTTGCCGGTCCTCCAGCTCGAATTCGACCGCGACCTTGCCGTCACCGAAGGGCGGTGTGTCGTCGTCGACATGCATCGGCGTGCCGTCCCAGTAGATGCTGACCTTGCGGCCACGGCGGACGGTCAAGGGCGGCGGACCGCTCGGCCGCTTGTCCTTCAGCCAGCGGCGCATCTCCTTGCGCTGGTCGGGCTCGAGGATCGCGACGTCGACGAGCCCGTCACCCATGTCGGTCTCGGGTACGAGAAACAGCCGTGGCCCGGCGCAGGCGATGTTGAGAATCTCCACCATGAGTTGGGCGTCAGGCAGGGGCTCGTCGTCGACCAGGATGCGCATGCGGTCGGGCTCCACTTTCTTGAGCATCTTGCGCACCGCCTTGCGCGCTTCGTCCAGCTTGTCCACGCGGCTGCCGTTGGGCTTGCCGAGGCGCTCGGCGGTGCGGACGAGGGCACCGAGGCCGATGCCCTCGACCAGCCAGCAGCAGCCCCAGGGGCCGCGCGCCATGCCGATGTCGAGCTTGCGCTCGCTCGCGTGGTGCAGGCCGAGGGCGATCTCGTCGAGCGCGCCGCCGATGCCGAAGGAGCTCGCGATGTTGTTGGCCGTGCCCAGCGGCAGGATGGCCACGGGCACCTTGCGGTCCGGCATCTGGGTCAGCACCTTGGCGACGGTGCCGTCACCGCCGGCGACCACGATCAGGTCGGCGGGCTCGGCCAGCGCGGCGGTGAGCTCGCCGATTTTGCTCGACTGGTAGGTCGGGGTGAAGTTGGCCTTGTGCAGGAGGGCGGTGAGCATGTCGCGCGTGACGGCGCCATTGCCAGCGGTCGGGTTGTGAACGAGCGTGGCTTTCATGGGTCAGCCGCCAGAGTTGTCGTGTGAGGTCGGCGCTACCAACGCCACAGGTCGCCGGAGGTTCCAGAGGCGAGCGCAATTCGACTGGCTCGCCGGCGGCTCCTCGGGTGCGCAGGGGCTGCGAATTGCGTAATGCGGCCCCAATAACGGAGGGGCGCGGGGAGGCGCTGCCTCCCCGTTACTTGCTTTCTTCTTCTATCTTACCGGTAGACCAGGGTCGGCAGCCACATGGAGATGGCGGGGAAGAAGGTGATCAGGAGGAGGACGGTGACCAGGGGGACGAGGAAGGGCATGGTGGAGCGCATGCAGACTTCGAAGGGCGTGTTGGTGACTTTGGCCAGCACGTAGAGGACCATGCCGATCGGCGGGGTCAAGAGGCCGATCATCAGGTTGAGGACCATGACGACGCCGAAGTGGACCGGGTCGACGCCGAGCTTGATGGCGACGGGCAAGAGGACCGGGACGAGGATGGTGATGGCGGCGATGGTCTCGAGGAAGCAGCCGGCGATCAGGATGATCAGGTTGAGCAGCAGGAGGATGACGATCGGGTTTTCCGAGAGGGTGAGGATGAAGGTGGCGAAGTTCTCGGTGACCCGGTTGGATGTCAGGATCCAGGCGAAGATCGAGGCTGCGGCGACGATCAGGAGGATGGAGGCCGTGGTCTCGATGGTCTCCATGCTGACCCGCACCAGGCGCGAGGGGGTCAGCGTGCGGTAGACGAAGACGCCGAGGATCAAGGCCCAGAAGACGGCGGCGATGGCGGCCTCGGTGGGGGTGACCATGCCGGAGAGGATGCCGCCGACGATGATCAAAGGCGTCATCAGCGAGAGGAAGGCGCCCTGCAACGCGCGCCAGAGGACGCAGAGGTCGAAGGGGGCGTCGCGCGGGTAGTTCCGCTTGCGGGCGTACCAGCCGATCATCACCATCAGCGAGACGGCCATCAGGATGCCCGGAATGAAGCCGGCGGCGAAGAGCTGGCCGATCGAGGCCGAGGCCATGACGCCGTAGATGACCATGGGAAGGGACGGCGGGATGATCGGGCCGATGGTCGAGGAGGCGGCGGTGACGCCGACGGCGAAGCCGCGGTCGTAGCCGGCATCGCGCATAGCCTTGACCTCGATCGTGCCGAGCCCGCCGGCATCGGCCACGGCCGCCCCCGACATGCCGGCGAAGACCACCGAGGCGCCGACGTTGACGTGGCCGAGGCCGCCGCGCATCCAGCCGACCATGGCCCTAGCGAAGGCGAAGATGCGGTTGGTGATGCCGGCCGAGTTCATCAGGTTGCCGGCGAGGATGAAGAACGGGATGGCCAAGAGCGGGAAGCTGTCGATGCCGTTGACCATGCGGTGCAGGACGACGAAGTCCGGCACGTTGCCCGAGGCCAGCACGTAGATCAGCGACGAGCCGCCCAAGGCCACCGCCACCGGCACGCCCATGAAGAGGAAAGTGAAGAACGAGGCGAAGAGCAGCGCGATGTACAAGGACCGGGACTCTCAGATGTCGCCGGCCCAGGGGCTGTCGCCCTCGAGGCGGCGCCGGATGGACTGCAGCGTGCGCAGGAACATGACGACGAGGCCGGCGAGCACCACCCAGTAGAGCCAGGCCATGGTGAGGTCGATCACCGCCATGCGCTGGTGGCCCATGACCCCGATCAGCCGCCAGCCGATATAGGCGAGGTAGGCGAAGAAGGCGGCGCTGATGGTCTCGACCACCACCATCAGCCAGCGCGAGGTCTGCCGCGACATCAGCGTGTGCAGGTATTCGACCGCGATGTGCGCCCGCCTGCGGCAGACCAGGCCACCGCCGACGAAGGTGAGTGCTATCAGGAAGTAGCGCGCCGCCTCCTCGGTCCAGGCGAGGGAATCGTTGAGGACGTAGCGGGTGAAGAACTGCAGGAAGACGATGACGGTGAGCCCCCAGAAGATCAAGAAGGCCGGCAGGTCCTCGAGGCCGTAGTCGCGCCAGTCGAAAGGCGGCTCCGGCGGCTCCTCGACCTGGATGCCGCCCTCGAGGGACTGCCGGTGCTCGACCGTCATCGTTCGTTCAGCTGTGCGCTTATCTCAGTTCAGCGCCTGCAGGCGGTCGAACTGCTCCAGTGTCCAGGGCACGTCGTCGCCGGTCAGGTGCGGCTCGACCACGGCCTTGAAGAGCGAGCGGTCGACGTGGTTGACGGTGGCACCCTCGTCCTCGAAGCCGGTCACGAGGCGAGCTTCCTCGGCGAAGATCTCCTCGTTGGAGCGGACCGCCGCTTCCTGGAAGACCTCTTCGAAGATCGCCTTGTCCTCGTCGGAGAGCTGGTTCCAGAGGGTGCTGCCGACGATGGTGATCAGGCTCTCGGTGATGTGCCCGGTCAGGTTCACGACCGGGGTCGGCTCGTGGAACTTCTTGGCGTAGATGGTCGGCAGCGGGTTTTCCTGGGCGTCGACGGTGCCCTGCTGCAGGGCGAGGTAGACCTCGGCAAAGGCGATCGGCGTCGGGTTGGCGCCGACGGCGCGCGGAAACATGACGTAGAGCGGGGCGTCGGGGACGCGGATCTTCAGGCCCTGCATGTCACCGGGCTCGTTGATCGGATTCTTCGAGGTGACGTGGCGCTCGCCGTAGTAGAGGATCGCGGCGACGTGGTGGCCGGTGGCCTCCTGGTAGCCCTCCTTCATCTCCTCCCAGAGATCGCTCTGGCTGTACGCGAGCCAGTGGTCGACGTCGCGGAACATGTAGGGGGCCGAGGCGATGGTCATCGGCTCGAAGCTGCGCCCGGCGAAGAGCGTGCCGGTATAGATCATGTCGACGGTGCCGAGTGTCAGGCCCTGGTTGATCTCGGTCTCGCTGCCGAGCGACGAGGCCGGGAAGACCTCCATGGCGTAGCGGCCGTCGGTCCGCTCCGCGATCTCGTCGGCGGCCCAGAGCGCGGCTCGGTGGTAGGCTTCGCTGGTCTCGTAGACATGGGCGAAGCGGAGCGTCTGCTGGGCCTCGGCGGTGAGCGGCGGCAGCGCCACGGCGGCGACGCCGGCGACGACCGAAGCCGCGAGCACACGGCGGGTGATCGGCCCGAGGCCGGATATCT
>SLRI01000328.1 GCA_007131045.1 Rhodospirillales bacterium | reverse complement strand
GGTGCCAGTGGCCCTGGTCGTCAGGCGGCCTGCCGGCTCGGCGGGCGGCGGCGGAAGCCGATGGCTTCGGCGATGTGGATTTTCTTGATCAGGGTGGCGCCGTCGAGATCGGCGATGGTACGGGCGACGCGGAGGATACGGTAGTAGCCGCGAGCGGAAAAGCGCAACCGGTCCATCGCCCGGGAGAGGAGTTCGCTCGCGGCGGGCTCGGCCTCGCAGACCCGGTCCAGGAGCTCGCCCTCGAGCACGGCGTTGAGGCGCGGGCCGGCGACGTCGAGAGCTTCGAGCCGTTCTGCCTGGACGGCCTGCGCGGCCGCCACCCGCGCCGCCACCTCGGCCGAGCCTTCGCTCGGCACCGGCAGGGTGAGGTCCTGCGCGCTCAGCGCCGCCACCTCGACATGCAGGTCGATGCGGTCGAAGAGCGGGCCGGAGATCCGTTTCTGGTAGTCCTCCGCACAGCGCGGCGCCTTGGCGCACGCGAGGTTGGCGTCGTCGAGATAGCCGCAGCGGCAGGGGTTCATCGCCGCGACCAGCTGAAAGCGCGCCGGGTAGGTGACGTGGTGGTTGGCGCGGGCCACCGTGACCGTGCCGGCTTCCAGTGGCTGGCGCAACGACTCCAGCACCTGCCGGCCGAATTCCGGCAGCTCGTCGAGGAACAGGACGCCGCGATGGGCGAGCGAGATCTCACCGGGCCGCGCCTCCCGCCCGCCGCCCACCATGGCGGCCATCGACGCCCCGTGGTGCGGTGCCCGGAACGGCCGCCCTTCGGGCAGGCGCCCCGCTTCGAGCCGGCCACCGACGCTGCGGATCAGCCCGAGCTCGAGGATCTCGTGGCTGGTCAAGGGCGGCAGGATGCCGACGAGGCGGCTCGCCAGCATCGACTTGCCGGCGCCGGGCGGGCCGATCAACAAGAGGTTGTGACCGCCGGCGGCCGCCACCTCGAGGGCGCGCTTGGCCGTCTCTTGACCCTTGACGTCCCCGAGATCGGGGTAGGCGGGTGGCTCGAGCGGGCCGGCCGGCGCCGGCGGCGCCAGGATCGAATCGCCGCGGCAGTGGCTGACCAATGCATAGAGATCCGGTGCCGCGACGATGTCCACAGTCTCCCCGAGCCAGGCGGCCTCGCCGCCCGAAGCTTCCGGGCAGACGATGCCCTGCTGGCGTTCGGCGGCGGCGAGAGTGGCCGCGAGCACGCCGGCGACCGGCCGCAGGCTGCCGTCGAGGCCGAGCTCGCCCAGCACGATCTTTCCCCTCAGGCTGTCGCGGTCGATCAGCCCCATGACGATAAGGAGCCCGAGCGCGATCGGCAGGTCGAAATGGCTGCCTTCCTTGACGAGATCGCCCGGTGCGAGATTCACGGTGATTCGACGTGGCGGCAGCGCCAGGCTCATCGACGCCATGGCGGCGCGGACACGATCACGGCTTTCGGCCACTGCCTTGTCGGCGAGGCCGACGATGGAGAACGAGGGCAGGCCGCCGCCGAGCTGCACCTCGACATCGACCGGTGCGGCCTCCAGCCCGACGAAGGCCACGGTTTCGATCCGGGCGATGCTCGGCGCCTGGGTGATCTTGGCCAACTCGATCCATTCGTTGCTGCGGTGATTCCAGGAGTCGAATTAGCCCTATAGTAGATAAATTGGCAAGATTATCGTCTCGGGCGCGAGAACGGGCCGACCGCACGATTGCCTGGCCGCCAGGTGCGCGTCGCGCTGATCGCCCGGTGCCTGGCGCCGCGAACGCGGGTTTCAGCGACGAGTGCATGCGTTTTCGGTCTGCATGTCCTCTGCAGATTGAACAGCCGAGGCCAGCGATGGTGGCAATGGTGCGGCTGCGCGCGCTCGGCGGGGCTTCAAAGCTGTTCGAGCTCGGCCTCGGCCGCGGCACGTCGAGGCGATACATCGAGGCTGGTGGCGGCCAGTCGTTCAGGAAGTCGGCGCCTAAGCGGGTGCCCGCCTCCTGCGCCCCGGCCCGTTGAGTGCCGTCGCCGTGGCGAGAGGTCGTTGATCCGGTCAATGGCTCAATCGGTGAGGCGGGCGCGGATGACGCGGAGACGGGCTTCTGGATCGTGGCCGTCGCGCGTCGCCGCCTGGGTGAAGGTTCAGACGGCGGCGGCAAGGCGGCCGGCATCGCCTCCACCCTGATCGAAACCGCCGCGCTCTCGGAGCTCGACCCGGAGCCCGTCTCGCCGACATTCCCGGCCGCATCCGCGATCACGATCCGGCGAAGCTCGACGAACTGCCGCCCTGGCGGGGGAAATCGCGGCGGCCCGCCGGAGCCCGAGCCGCTTGGCCACCGCCGCCATTGCCTCCATCTTCACCATCGCCGGTGGCGCCGAAATGCCCGATGAGAACGAGCCCTCAGACGGTGTCGATCGACGAGCCTCTCGTCGGCCTGCATTGCCACGCTGATACCCGTGGGCGTGAGGGAAACGCATCGGGGACCAGGGCCTTCGCCCAGCGCGGGGAGCCTCAGGCGCTCTTGGCCAGGGTACGGGGTTGCCGGGCCAGGAGGAGTTCGGCTGCGGCATCGGCACCGAAGACGATCTCGACGATGCGCAGCTGATCCATGACCCGCTCCTCGTCGTCGTCGCTGGAGCCGGTCCTGATCAGCGCGCGCCGGTAATCGTCGAGCGCCGTCTTGACCACGAGGTCGATCTGGCCCTTGAGGCCGAGCTGGCGACCGGCAGCGCCCAGCTTGCGCGCGGCCCGTGCCGCCGCCTCCACCGCGAGAATCGCCTCTTCGTCGATGTCCGGTGCTGCGAGCGCTCGAAAGCCGTCGAGGACCTCGCCGAAGACGACATTTTGCAGATGACTTTCGACCGCCTTGGCGGTCTTGTGGGCGATCTGCTTGAGGCTGGCGCGATCGACCGGCAGATCGGCCGGCGCCGCTTCGAGCGCGCTCAGCGTGCCGACGAGCTGAACGACCTCCGCGGCAAGTGCGGTCGCCGGCTGGCGGCCGGCGCGACGCAGCTGCTCGGCGCTATCCTCGAGCTCGGTCACGACACGCCGTCCAGCGTCACTGGCGGCCGAGAGCCGCAGCGCCGAAGCCTTGCCGTCGCCCGCATGCTGCAGGACCCGGAGCATCGCCGCGGCATCGCCCAACCGCAGGCCGAGGGCTTCGGCGCCGAGCGCCAGGGCCTGGCCGCCCGCCTCCTCGAGCTCCTGCAGAAATCTGCCGATCCGCTTCAGCTGCGCCTCGTCGACCTGGCGCAGCGGCTTTTCCGGCAAGGCGAGGAAGAGGCCGGCAAGGACCGGGCCGACGCGCAACAGCTCGGCGGCGACCTCCAGCTGCTGCCGGCGGTTGCGGCCTCTGCCGTCGCCGCCACCGCTATTCGCCGGCAAGGTGGCGCTCAGCGCCGCCGCGGCCGCCGGCCAGAGCCGCTTGCCCGCAGTCTGGAGCATCGCCTTGTCGCGCATCGTGTGGCCGGCGAGGCGCTGCTCGATGTCACCCCGCAACGCAGGGTCCAGGCCACCGATGACGGCCTCCTGGATGGCGCCCAAAAGGTCGCGCGACAGCCGCTGCGAGCCGGGTCGCCAAGCCACCGCCGGCACCAGCAGCTCCTCGAGCGGGAAGGTCAAGAGCCTTCGCAAGGTCAACGGCCGGGGCGGCTTCAACTGCTGCAGCCGCGGCCGTATCGGGTTCAGCAGCTCGTCGACGGCACCACGGTTCGGCAGCCGGTCGATCAGGGCCACGGTCTGCAACAGCTTTCGATCGGTGACGTTGTCGAAGAGGCTGGCGTAGTCGGAACGGTCGGGCCTGCTCATGAGCAAAATCGCCGGGTCGCGCCGCACGGCCTCACCGTGACCAGCACCGGCATACCCGCGGCTCGCGCTCGACCCGACAGCGCCGAGGACGGTCGGCCCCGGCGGCGGGTCGGCTGGCGCACGGCGATACGGCCGTTCACGCCGCGAGCCCCTTGGCCTGCTCGACGCGGGCCCCGTCGTCGAGCGACAGCGAGCCGGAGCGCCAATCCTCGTTCAGCTTGACCCAGCGGCGCTGGGTGAGCTGCCGGTGCGGCGCGCTCTCGCCGTCCGTTTCGCCGAACGCCTCCCTGGGCAGCACCGGCACCAGCGTCTCGATCCGGGCGACGACGCCGCGTTGCGCCTCGCGCTCTTCCTTGACGGCCGCTTCCCACAAGGCGGCGATCTCGGTCCAGCCGTCGAGCAGCCAATCGGGCGCGCAAAGATCGCGCAGCAGCGTCTTGTCGCGCGCCCTGAAGCTCGAGATGAGACTGACCATGTCGTCGGTGCGGCTGCGCGCCAGGGCCAGCGCATCGAGCGCCTTCGCCACGGTGAACTCGGCGCAGCTGGCGATCAGCTCGACGCCTTTGGCTTGGTCGTGGGCCTCGCCGCGCGCCCAGTCCCGCAACGATGCCGCCATCTGCTGCAGGCGCTCGATCGTGACGTCGTGGGCCGCCTTGAAGCCCTCGCCGGCGACGCCGATCGGGGCGATCGACGGGCACATCTCTTCGACCACGGCGAGCATGGCGTCCGGCTTCATGCCGAGCTTCGTCTCGTAGCGGGTGAGGTAGCGGCGGGTGGTGGCCCGGATTTCACGGTCGCCGAGGTCGAGCCGGCGCCAGTCGACCTCGGCGAAGCCGGCTTGGCGCAACAGACGGGTGATCAGCAAGAGGTTGGTCAACAGGTGCTCCTGCGCCTCGCGCGCGGCCGCGGCCTTGGCCGATTTGGCGGCGGCGCGCCCGGCGGCACCGGTACGCGCAGCATCCCGGGCGGCACGGCGGACATCGCTCGGCGAGATGGCCGGCAGCTCGAGCAGGATATCGACCAGCAGCCGGTCGTGCATCGACGGCGTGGTGAAGTCCTTGAGCGACCGCAGCGGGAACACGTAGCTGCCCTCGGCGCCGGAGGGGTTGGCGACGATCATCTCGGGTTGGCCGCCGTCGCCCGGACGCAAGCGGGCGAGGGCGATCACCGGCGTCGTGAACGGCACCGTCACCCCGCGCTCGGCGAAGGTCGCGGGCTGCCATTTCGCGCGCGGGATCAGGGGCGGCTGTTGCATCGGACATCCACTATCGAGACGAGTGCGATTGCCGTCGACGATGCCAGCGCCGAGCTAAAATTCCGTTAACAGCTGCCGAAAAATGCCCGCCATCGCAACTTCGTGGTCAATCCACGAGTGCCAGCTCGGTCGAGGCCTCCTTGAAGCGGTGGTAGCTCAAGGTGACGAGGGTCAGCGCCAGCGAGTTCACGATGATGCCGACCAGGGCACCGAGGACGATGCCGATGGCCGGTCCCAGGGCACCCGCGATCGAGACCTGCACGATGCCGAGGCCGAGATAGATCCCGACCAGCACCAGAATGATGCCGGTGATTTTCAGCTTGTAGCCCTCGACGATGGCCGCGCTGCGCTTCATCGCATCGATGCCGCTCGCCTCCTCCAGCACGACCAGCGGCCAAGCGACCCAGAGGAAGGTCAGGGCGACGAGGCCGGGCACCACCAGAAGGACGAAGCCGATTCCGAGGACGAGGCTGAGCAGCACGTAGGCGATGGTCAGCCGGACGAAGCCGTCGCGTGGGCCGGAGAGGAGCTCGCCCAGGCTCATCGTCGCCCGATTGCGCAAGCTCGTGACCAGGACCACCAGCGCACCGTTGGCGAGGGCGACGATCGGCAGGCTGAGCGCCAGCACCAGAAAGGAGACGATGAAGGAGCCGCTGATCAGGCTGGCGATCCAGGACGGGGCGAGGCCGATGGCGCTGAGTACGGCGAACTTTCCGGGATCCGCCCGGATCAGCTGAACGGCTTCGCCGTAGAGGTCGGGAATAGTCAAATTGGCGCTTCGAGTGCCGGCCACATAATCCTCCAGAAATGCGGAGCCTCGGGTCCGCCGCAGGACGGCGCTCGACCCGATGCCGTTCAGATCGCCATGCCGCCGTCGATCACGTGCGCCTGCCCCGTGGTGTAGGCGCTCTCGTCACTGGCCAGATAGAGTGCGAGCCAAGCGATTTCATCGGGCTTGCCGAGCCGACCCATGGGCTGGCGCGCGATGAAGGCGGCTCTGGCCTTCTCGTAGTCGCCCTGGGCGCGGACCCGCTCGTCGAGCGACGGGGTTTCGACGGTGCCGGGGCAGATCGCGTTGCAGCGGATGCCGCGGCCGACGTAATCGGCGGCGATCGCCTTGGTCAGGCCGATCACCGCGGCCTTGGTGGTGCCGTAGACGAAGCGGTTGACGACACCCTTCACGCTGCCGGCCACCGATGCCATGTTGACGATCGAGCCGCCGCCGTTGTCCAGCATCGCCGGCAGGAACGCCTTGCACATGCGGTACATCGCGGTGACGTTGAGCTCGTTGGAGAAGGCCCAGGCCGCTTCGTCGCACTCCAGGATGGTGCCGTGATGGACATAGCCCGCACAGTTGAACAGCACGTCGACGGCGCCGAGTTCGCCTGCCAGCGTCTCGATCGCGGCCTTGTCGGTGACGTCGAGCGGCAGCGTGCGGCAGCCTTCGAGATCGGCCAGGAGCCCCGTATCGCGATCGGTGGCGATGACGTTGGCCCCCTCGTCGCGGAAAATTTCGGCGGAAGCGCGGCCGATGCCCTGCCCCGCCGCCGTGATCAGCGCCGTTTTGCCAGCCAGTCGTTCAGCCATCGTCGTCCTCCCCCTGATTCTGCCGACGGGGGTAGGCATGGCCCGTGCCGCCGTCAAGCAGGCTCGCCCTGATGCGGCATCTCGTGGCCCTCGCTTCAGGCCTTCTCGCCTTGGCCCTCGTCGGCGCGCTGACCGCCGATCTCGGTCGGCGGGCCGCCGCGGACGGTCTTCGGGTGACCGCGATCTTCCCGCCCGGGACCAGCGCCGAGGCGATGCTGAAACAGGTCGCAATGGCGGATGGGCGGCTTGTTCGGGCGACCATTCTGCCGTTCGCGGTGGAGGTGGCGGGTGACGCACCCGGCATCGCCGCCAGGCTCGAGGCCAACGGCGCGTTCGCGGTCGTCGCCCGTTTGCCGGGCAGCATGCCGGCCTTGGGCGGCTGCGGCTACTTTTCGCCTTGAATCTGCCTGCCGCGGACCGGGCACCCGGGCCCGCAAGGCTTCGCCCAACGGCCGCACCCGCTGGTCGCGCGAATGCCGGCTGGTCAATTCGGCGAGGGCCGTTATGGTTCTGGCGGCTACCATTTTCTTATCGAGCAGGACGCCATGCCGGCTTTTCCGATCATCGACACTCACGTCCACCTCTGGGATCCGGACAGGATTCCGTTGCGCTGGGGGGATCAGGCGCCGGCGATCAACAAGCCGCATTTGATCCCGGAATACGATGCGGCGACGGCCGGGATCGAGATCGAGGCGATGGTGTTTCTCGAGTGTGACGTCGCCGCCGGGCGGCACCTCGACGAGGCGGCGATGATCACCGAGATTGCCGCCGGCGAACCCAGGCTGCGCGCGATAGTGGCGCATGCGCCGCTCGAGAAGGGCCCGGCTGTGGCCGAGGATCTCGACGCGCTCGCCCGGTTTTCCCTGCTGCGTGGCATTCGCCGCATCCTGCAGGACGAGCCGGACATCCAGGCGGTGCTCGACGACAATTTCATTGCCGGCTTGAACCTCTTGCCGCGTAACAACCTGCATTTCGAGATCTGCATCTATCACCACCAACTGGGTGCCATCGTCGATCTCGTCCGCCGGCTGCCCAACGTCACCTTCATGCTCGACCATATCGCCAAGCCACCGATCAAGACGCAGGGGCTGGAGCCTTGGCGAACTCGAATGGCCGAGCTCGCGGCATTGCCCAACGTGATGTGCAAGATGTCGGGGTTGATCACCGAGGCCGACCACGCGAGTTGGCAGCCCGAGGACCTGCGTCCCTATATCGACCACGTGGTCGACGCCTTCGGTTTCGACCGGCTGGTGTTCGGCAGCGACTGGCCGGTCTTGACGCTCGCCGGCGGCTTGCCGCAATGGGTAGCGGTCCTCGACGAAGCGCTGAAAGGTACGTCCGAGGAGGAGCTCCGCTACTTCTGGGTGGAAAACGCGCAAGCGTTCTACCGCGTCGGCGAGACCTAGGCGCACCCCTTCGATGTCGGGGCAGTCCCGACGGTAGGCGAGACAGGCGATGCTGCAGCTCTTTCGTCCGCAACGCGCGCAGCGGGAGGCGTCCCGGCCCGAT
Organism: Rhodospirillales bacterium; assembly: GCA_007131045.1. GTDB lineage: Bacteria > Pseudomonadota > Alphaproteobacteria > Geminicoccales > Geminicoccaceae > SLRI01. The sequence goes on along the minus strand of SLRI01000328.1, from coordinate 16,881 downwards.
CCCGATCGCGCCCGGGCCAGCCATCCGGGGCTCGCCATTCTGATCGACCGGGGCCGACTGGGTGCCGCGGAGATCGAGCGGGCGCTGGTGCGGGCGCGCGAGACGCGCGAGCCCTTGCCTGTCGTCTTCAGTCGGCTCGGCCTGCTCTCGGGCTACGACTGGGCGGCCTTGATGGTCGAGCGCTACGGGCTCGAGCAGGCGGGTGCCGCGGAGATCCCGGACGCCCCGCTCTTGGCCGAGACCTTCGCCTCCCGCTTTTTGCGCCAGGCCTGGGTGCTGCCGCTCGCGGTCGACGAGACCACGCTTTGGCTCGGCATGGCGGATCCGGCCGACGAGGCGGCGATCAAGGCCGTCAAGCTCGCCGCCGAGCGCCAGGTCGTCCCGGTGGTGCTACCGGTCGAGGATCTCGAGGCCGCCTATGCCCGGCTGTTCGACAGCGGCAGCCGGGCGTTGCAGGAGATCGTCGACGATCTGGCTCTGCCCGGGCTCGACGAGGCGGCCAATGCCGAGCAGCTGAGCGATCTCGCCAACGAGGTGCCGGTGGTCCGCCTGGTCAATCAGCTGTTGACCGACGCGCTGCGGATGGGGGCTTCGGACATCCATATCGAGCCCTATCCCGACCGGCTCGCCGTGCGCTACCGCATCCACGGCCGCTTGAAGGAGATCGGCGCCCCGCCGCCCAAGCTCGCGGCGGCGGTGGTTTCCCGGATCAAGATCCTGGCCAGGCTCGACATCGCCGAGCGTCGTCTCCCGCAGGACGGCCGCAGCCAGCTGAAGCTGCTCGAGCGGCCGATCGATCTGCGCGTCGCGACCATGCCGACGATCCACGGCGAAAGTCTGGTCATTCGCCTGCTCGACCAGGCGTCGGGATCGGTCGAGCTCGACCAGATCGGGCTGCCGCCCCACAACGAGGCGATCCTGCGCCGCCAGCTCCAGGCACCGCACGGCATGATGCTGGTGACGGGTCCGACCGGCAGCGGCAAGACCACGACCCTCTACGGGGCGCTTCGCACCCTCGATGCCGCGGCCGACAAGATCATCTCGATCGAGGACCCGATCGAGTACCAGATCAACGGGGTGACACAGATCCAGGTGAAGCCCGAGATCGAGCTCAGCTTCGCCCGTATCCTGCGCTCGGTGGTCCGGCACGACCCCAACGTCATCATGGTCGGCGAGACCCGTGACGCCGAGACCGCCGAGATCGCCGTGCATGCGGCGCTGACCGGCCACCTCATGCTGACCACGTTGCACACCAACAGCGCGGCGGGTGCGGTCGCGCGGCTGCTCGACATGGGGGTCGAGCCCTATCTTTTGGCCTCGGTGCTGCGCTGTGTGATCGGCCAGCGGCTGGTGGCCGTGTTGTGTGAAGGCTGCAAGGAGGCCTATGTCCCCTCGGTCGACGAGCGGCATGTCTTCGAGAGTCGCGGCATCGAGCTGCCCACCCCCTTGCGGCTTCATCGCCCGGTCGGCTGTCGGGCGTGCAACGAGGTGGGCTTCACCGGGCGGGTGGGAATTTTCGAGCTCTTGGAGATCGACGAGCCAATGCGGGTACTGATCCGTGATCGCGCGCCCAGCCAGACGCTGCAGGCCGCGGCGGCGTCGCGCGGCATGACGAGCATGTTCCAGGACGGGCTGATGAAGGCCCTGGCCGGCACGACGACGCTCGAAGAGGTCTGCCGCGTCACCGAGGAGTGGTAGGGCGGTGCCCGCCTTCGCCTATCGGGCGCTGACCGGCGGTGGCGAGCGGGTCGCGGGCGAGATCGAGGCCGGCGACCACCGAAGTGCCATCCAGCGGCTGCAGGCGCAGGGCCTGATCCCGATCGAGGCGCTGCCGAAGCCGGCCGGCGGTGCGGCTCAGTTGGTGATCGAGGGCGCCGGCCAGCGGTTCGCGACGGGCGGGCGGCGGGCGGCGGCCTTGACCGTCGCCACCCGCGAGCTGGCGACGCTGCTGGACGCCGGCGAGACCCTCGAGAGCGCTCTGGCCCTGGTTGCCGAGGACCAGGACGACGTCACCCTGCGGCGCACGCTGGAGACGGTGCTCGGCAAGGTTCGAGGTGGCGCCACCTTGAGCCAGGCGATGGCCGACACGCCGGAGATTTTCTCTGGACCCTATCTCGGCATGGTCCGGGCGGCCGAGGCGACCGGCCGGCTCGGCCCAGTGCTGGGCGAGCTCGCCGATCTCCGCGAGCGGCAGGAGGCGCTGCGCCGCCAGCTCACCTCGGCCCTGATCTATCCGATCATCCTTCTGGTCACCGCGATCGGTGCGATTGCCGTTCTTCTGCTCTACGTGGTGCCGCAGTTCGAGCCCGTCTTCGCCGGGGCCGGGGAACGCTTGCCGGCAGCGACGCGGATCATTCTGGACGTCGCCGCCGGATTGCGGACGCACGGTCCCACGATCGCCGTGACCCTCGGCGCCGGGTTGCTGGCGGCTCTCATGGCTCGGCAATTGTCGCCGGTGCGTCGGCTTTCGGATCGGCTGGTGCTGCGGCTGCCCGGGCTCGGGGTGGCGGCGCGCGAACGGGCCACGGCGGAGATCTGCCGTGGGCTCGCGACGCTGCTCAAGGGTGGGCTCGATCTGCCGCAGGCGCTGACGATGCTGTGTGGAATGGTCGGCAACAGCGCGGTCTCGGCCGGGCTCGCGCGCGCGGCGATCGGCGTCCGCCAGGGTGAGCGCCTGGCGGTGGCGGTCGGCCGCGAGGGCATTCTGCAGCCGATGGGGCAAAAGCTGTTGCGGACCGCCGAGGAGAGCGGCCGGCTCGAGCCCCTTTGCCGCTACATCGCCGAGCGCTTCGAGCAGCGCATCGCCAGCCGCTTGCAGCGGGTGGTGACCGTCCTGGAGCCGGTATTGGTGATCGGTCTCGGCGGGATCGTCGGCGGGATCGTCATCGCGATCCTCACCGCCGTGCTGAGCGTCAACGAGCTCGCCTTTTGAGACAACCTCAAATTGTGGTGCTGAAGGTTGCGGGACCGCTCGGATTGCTCTATCAAATCGTCGATCAGATGGAGCAGAGGTGGTGTCGGTGCCGACAGGTCTCCGTTTAATCACCGTGTTCCCAGAAAGCTTCCAATAGCTCGCCGAAGGCCCCAGTGCGCAGTTGGCATCCCTTGAGCAAACTGACCGTCGTCATCGGTCTCTTCGCCCTCGCCCTGGTCTGGTGGCTCGATCACGCATCGCCGGGTGATGCGCGAGAGGCCGGAGCCGTGGCGAGTTCGAACACGGCCACGGCTGCGACCGTGCGGCGCGCCTCGGCACCGTTGCTCTGGAACCCCTCGGAGCCGGAGCATGCCATCCGGCGGCTGCCGCCGGTCGATGACTTCGCCTCGATGGTCGACCGGCCGCTGTTCGCCCCGGCCCGACGGCCGCCCGAGCCCGAGCCGGTGGTCGCCGACCTGACGTTTTCCCCGTCGATCATCGAGCCCGCGGCGCCACCCGCCCTTCCCAGCGTCAGCTTCGTCGGCAGCATCGAGGAGTCCGGCCGGGTTCGGGCACTGCTCGGCAACGGCTCCAACGTGCGCGGTGTCGGCCTCGGCGAAATGGTCGAAGGCTGGACCGTCCTCGACATCGAGCCGCGGCGGCTGATCCTCGGGCTCGACGACGAGATCCTGGAGCTCAGGATCCTCGAATGACGCGCAAAACCCGGCCGGCACGCGATTCCGGCTTCACCCTGATCGAGCTTTTGGTGGTCCTCGTGATCCTCGGCCTCTTGGCCGCGATTGCCGGCCCGCGGGTGGTCGGCTATCTCGGCGGCGCGAAGAGTGATGCCGCCCGTATCCAGCTCGCCGCCTTCGAGCAGGCGCTCGACCTCTACCGCCTCGATGCCGGCCGCTATCCGACCACCGAGGAGGGTCTCGGGGCCTTGCTTCGGGCACCCGCCGGCGTCGGTCGCTGGGGCGGCCCCTATCTCGATGGCAACACGGTGCCGGCGGATCCGTGGGGTTTTGCCTATGTCTATCGCGTGCCCGGTTCGGAAGGCGATTATGACCTCTTTACCCTCGGCGCCGACAACCGGCCGGGCGGCAGTGGCGAAAACGAACCGATCGGCCGCGGCGCCCGCTAGCGCCGGGGAAACCGGCTTCACCCTGATCGAACTGCTCGTCTGCCTCGTTCTCCTGGCGGCGCTGAGCGCCATTGTCGTTCCGCGTTTCGTGACACAGCGCGCGCCGACGCTGGAGGAGCACGCCCAGGGCGTCGCCGACGATCTGGCACGGATGCGCGCGGCGGCGCTCGGCACGGGCCGCGTCCAGACCGCATCGAGTGCCGCCTTGGCAGCGACATTGCCGGCCGATGTGTGGATCGGCGAAGCGGTCCCTGGCGATCTCGTCTTTCTGCCCAACGGCATGAGCAATGGTGGCGTCTGGCTGCTGGAGGGTGCTACTGCCGTGGTCGCCTTGCGGGTCGACTGGCTCACCGGCCGGGTGACGATCGATGCACCCTGAGAGCCCTTCTCCCGGGCGTGCCGAGGCCGGCTTCACCCTGCTCGAGACCCTCGTCGCCCTGGCCGTGCTGGGCGTCGTCCTCGTCACCCTGTTCCGAATCGCCGGCGACTCGCTGGTGCAGCACGAGAGCCGCGAGGCCCAGCTTCGCCTGGCGCTGACGGCCGAGGCAGCGCTGGAGGCGGCCAGGCTCGGTGCCGAGGGGCTGCAGCGGGAGGCGCTGCCGGCGGGCTTCGAGTTGAGCATGGAGCGGCAGGCCCTGGACGCGCGAGCGCCGGCCGATCTCGAGCTGCCGGCCGCGGCCTTGGCCGGTGGCCTCGATTGGCTGAGCGTCGTCGTGGTGGATGCTGCCGGCCGCCGCTACACGCTGGGCGCCGTGGTGCCGCGGCGGCAATGAGGCAACGGCGGCACCCGGGCGCCGATTCGGGCTTCACCCTCGTCGAGATGATCGTCGCCCTGGCCATCCTGGGGTTGATCCTCGGCCTTTTGGGTGCGGCGGCGGGCCTGCTTCGCGGCACCGGCGATCGGCTGGCCGAGCGCGGAGCGGTGCTGAGCGAACTCGCGCTGCTCACCAGCCTCCTGCAGGAGCGGCTCGGCGATGCGGTGGCCCTCGACGTCGGGCCGCCCGGACGGTGGGTGAGCGCCTTCGATGGCGGGACGGATGCGGCCCGCTTCGTCACTCTCTCACCCGACTTCGTGCCGGGTGAGCCCTTGGTCGCCATGGCGATCGGCCAGGGCGAAGCCGGCGAGCTGGTGCTGTGGCGTGCCGAGATCGCCGCGGATGCGCCCGGTTTCGGCGTCCTCGAGCAGGCCGAGCGCCGTTCGCTGGGCAATGGCGTCGCGGCCCTGAGCTTCGCCTATTTCGGCCGCAAGGAGGGCGACGCCGGCGCCGCCTGGCATCCGACCTGGCGGGCGCAGCGGCACTTGCCGGAGGCGGTTCGGCTAGACCTCGACCATTCGCGGCTGGAGCTCGCGCCCATCATCGTGCCGATCCGTCGCTCGCTCGGGCCGCTCTGCGCGATCCCGGAGCCGGGGCCCGAATGCGATGGCGGTTGAGCCCGAGGCCAAGCCACCGCGCTCGAGTCGGAAGGGCGAGGCCGGCATCGCGCTCGTCGCCGTGCTCTGGTTCGTCGCGATGACCAGCGCGCTCGCCGTGGCGATGATCGGGCTCGGCCGCGATACGGCGCTGACCAGCCGCCACACGATCCATGCGATCGAGGCCCGGGCAGCCGCGGGCAGTGCCGTGGAGGTGGCGGCCGCGTCCCTGGAGCAGGGGCGCTGGCCGACAGCGGGGCCCTTGGCGTGGCGGCAGGGAGCGTTTCTGGTGCAGGTCACGGCCCTGCCCGAGAGTGCCAAGATCGACTTAAACGCGGCCGACGACGAGCTGATCGAGGCGCTGGCCGCCGCGGCTATGGCGGCCCTCGGGCGAGGCGGCGACGAGGCCCTGTCGGTGGCGCATGCGATCCTCGACTGGCGCGATCCCGCCGGCACGCGGCGGCTGGCCGGCGCCACGGCCGACGACTACGCCAGGGCCGGGCGGATCGGTCGGCCGCGGCACGCGCCCTTTCGCCACGTGGCCGAGTTGCGCTCGGTGCTCGGCATGGACGAGGCGCTCTTCGCGATCATGGCGGATGCCGTAACGGTTCATCACGGCCTCGCCCAGCCCGAAGGGCAGCCCTTGCCGCCTATGGTGCGGGCAGCCCTCGATCATGCGCGGGGCCTCGGCCACGGTGCGGAAAGCGCTTTCGATTCGGCGGCTCAGGGGCTAGACGGTAGTGATAAATCTGGTGCAACGCCGGCTTTCGTCACCGACCCGCGCGGTCTCTACACCCTGGACATCGAACTCGTGCACGAAGATGGACCCGGCTTCAGGCGTCGAACGGTAATCTGGATAGCGCCGCCTTTCGACAACCGCCGCTATGTCGTCCTGGAGACCCGCACGGGCCTGCTGCCGTCCACCACCGCAATGGATGAGGTTGCATGGCCCGGCCGCTGAGCGAGGCGCTGTTCGGCGCCGATTCCCGCCCACAACCGCAAGACCTGGGTTTCTTCGGCTGGTGGGGCAGCGAACTCGCCGCTCTCTGGCCGACCCGCCGGGGCCGGTTGCCGCGCGACAATTTCGTGGTCGCCCTCTATGACGGCCATGCTCTCGAGTTCGTCGCCAGCGGTCGCGGCCGGATCGAGGAGCTCGGTGTCGTCGATTGCCCGACCGGTGAGCGCGGCTTGGATCGCAACGCCGGTCTTTTGGCCGAGCAGATCCGCCAGAGCGGTCTGCCGCTGGTGCTCCGGCTCGATGCTGCCCTGGGCCTCGACACTTTCGATCGGCTGCCGGTGACGGCACGAAAGGACCTGCGGCAGATCATCGCCAACCGCCTCGACAGTCTCACCCCGTGGAACGCGGAAACCGCGGTGTTCGATACCACCGGCATTCGTCCGGGGACCGACGGCATGCTGCAGGTGAGCTTGGCCGTGGTGCCCAGGCGGGTGGTTCGCCGAGCCACCGATGTCCTGGAGCAGCTCGGCCTCGCACCCGACGTCGTCGATCTCGCCGAGGCCGACACCTTCGCCCCCCCGACCCACGATTTCGCCCGCAGCGGACGGCCGAGGCGGCTGCCGCGCCATGTCCCGGTGATCGCCGGTCTCCTGTTCTGCGCCGGCATCTCCGCCGCCGTCTTCGCCTATTTCGAGCTGGAGAGCCGGACGGCGGTGCTCGCCCAGCGGCAGGCCTATGCGGCGATGCTGGAGCAGCGGCTGGAGGACCTGCCGCACCTGCACCAGCGCATCGAGGCGCTCGAGAGCGAGGGGCGGGCGGTGCTCGACCGGCATCTGGCGCGCCCCTCGGCGCTGGTCACCTTCGAGACCCTGAGCCGCGTGCTTCCCGACACGGTGTGGCTGGAGAGTCTGACGCTGGTCGACGGCCGCTTGACGCTCACCGGCTACAGCACCGCCGTTTCCGAGCTGCCGTCACTGCTCGAGGGCGATCCGGCGTTCGCGGCGGCCGGTTTCACCGCGTCGAACGAGCGCCTGCTGATGACGCCGGCCGATGGCGAGGCGATCGAGGTCGACCGCTTTTCGCTCCAGGCCGACGTTCGGCCGCACGCCGGGCTCGACCCATGATGGCCGGTCTCGGTCTCGGCTGGCGGCGCTTTTTGGCCATTGGCCTGCTCCTGCTGCCCTTGCTGGCGAGTGCGTTGCTGGTCGTCCTGCCGCTGCGGCAGGCGGATCGCCAGACCGCTGCCTTGACGGAGCTGGAGAAGCATGTCGAGCAGCTCGAGGAGCGGCTGGTGACCCGCGAGCAGGTACTGGCGGAGCTGCGCCAGTTGGAACGGCTGGCCGACCTCGACCCGCGGCTGATGAAGGCCGAGACGGCAGCGGTCGCCGGTGCGGCCCTGGCCGGCCAGCTCGGTCGGTTCCTGCAGGAGGCGGGCGGGCTGCTGGATACCACCCAGGTGCTGGAGCCGGTGCTCGAGCCGCCCGTCCAGCGGATCGGGGTGCGCCTGCGCGGGGCGATCGATCTCGAGGGGCTGCGAGCCTTTTTGCACGAGATCGAGAGTGCGGAACCGGTCTTGACCGTCGAGCGGCTGAGCGTGCGCAGCGAGGATCTCGCCGCGACCTCGGGGCTGGTGCTGACCGAGATCATCGTCGTAGGCTATACCCGCGCCGGGCAGAGCGCCGAGACCACGGGCGAGCGCGGCGCGGCGGATGCCGGATAGCGGCGACAGGAAAGGACGAGAGCGATGAGCGAGGTAGCCTACCGTCGGGGCGATGCCGACGATCGGCCGTGGGGGCGTTGGGAGGTTCTCGATGTCGGTCCCTGTTTCTGCGTCAAGCGGATCACCGTCCATCCGGGCGGCTGTCTCTCCTTGCAAAAGCATCACCACCGCGCCGAGCACTGGGTGATCACCAGCGGCACCGCCCACGTGACCCGCGGCGAGGAGATCCTCGAGGTCGGACCCGACAGCCATGTCTACCTGCCCTTGGGCATCGTGCACCGGGTCGAGAACCGCGGCCAGGAGGTGGTGATCTTCATCGAGGTGCAGACCGGCGAGAAGCTCGACGAGAACGACATCGTCCGCTTCGAGGACAGCTACGGGCGGACCTGACCGCCGGCGGATGCCGGGCGTTCTTGCCCGATGGTGACCGCTCGGCTGACGCGTTCACTTACAGATTTCCCGATTCGCCCCTCCGGGGCGCCGTGCAGGCTAACAGCAACAACCGCTTTTTGTTTTTTACGCCATTGAATTTGCCAGCTTAATTTATCCTGGTGCGCCGCTTGCGGAGTGGCTTGCCGAGCGCGCGCCCGGCCATTCTGCGAGTGCGGGCTCATGACTGCAGCGTCATGAGCGAGAAAATATTATGGTTGCAAGCGAACAAGAGAGAGTTCTCGGCCGTCGACACCCGCTGCCGATCAGCAAGCTCCGCGGCGTGCCGCCGATGGTGCGCTTGCGGCTGAAGAGCCGCCGCATCGCCACCTGCGGCCAGTTGCTGCTGGCGGCCGGCGACGCGGCGTCCCGTGCGAACTTGATCGCGAGCACGGGAATCGACGAGGCCGTCCTGCTGCAGTTGGTGCAGCGTGCAGATATGGCACGCATTCGCGGGATCGGCACGGTGTTCGGCTTGATGCTGGAAGAGATCGGTGTCGCCGATATCGAGACGTTGGCCCGACAGGAGCCCGCGGCCCTGCACGCGGCGCTGAGGACCTACAACCTGGAGGAGCAACTGGCCCGCCGCTCGCCGACCATGGAGGAGGTGGCCGAGTGGATCGACACCGCCCGATCGGTGCCCGTCGTCGTCAGCTACGGATCGAACGCGGCGCCCGCTGCCGAGGACTGATCGCGCGAGGGGAACGACCTGTCGGGAAATCAGCCACAGACTTGCAGCGGAAGATCAGGCGAACCGGCTGCGCGTCACTGTCACCCATATGTCACGAAATACATCGCAAAGGCTGCAAACCGCGGTCGGACCGGAACAATTCGACCGGCGGCGCCGCCTCGACTTGCGTCGATCGATGCCGGCCCTCGGCTAGGGCGCTGTCGGTATGTTTTACAGCCTTGTGACGGCCTCAATGGCGCTCGCCCGGCTCCGGCTTCAGGCCGTAGGGCTCGACCAGCCGCCAGACATGCGCCGGGATCATGTGGCGCATCCGCTTGGGGTAGCTGCGCCGCAGATGGAGGACGGTCTCCAGCGCCTTCATCTCCACCCGGGTCCGGGCGAACTCGAGGCCCTTGGGGCCGATCTTCGGCATCAGCCAGCCCATCAAGGGCCGCAGCCAGTCCGGCATGGTGCGCAGCGGCAGGCCCCCGGCGGCACGCTCGACATTGGCCATGAAGCCCGCGACCGAGCTCTTCCGCTTGCCGCGGCTGCCGGGCTCGGCAGTCCTGAGGTCGCCGTCGAGAAGGCCGAGCAGCTCTTCGCCGCGCGCGTTGCGGACCAAGAGCCACTGCTCGCCCTCGCCGCCCATGTAGCCGACGGTGATGTCGGCCAGCACGTTGGTGTAGTCGACGCAGGTGCGGCAGGTCATCGGGAAGAAGTCGGGCGGCAGCTTCGAGATCGGCAGCTTCAAGAAGGGGATTTCCCGCTTGCGGCCGTCGTCGAAGCGCAGCTCCACATGGTAGTCGGCACGGAACTCGAGATAGCTGATCGCGCCGGGCTCGGGGTCGAGGAGGGCCAGAAACTCGTGGAAGCGCTCGGTCGTGGTGTTGTCCGAGCAGGGCGTGCCGACGACGTAGAGGGCGTCGAGACCGAGCTCCGCCTCGAGCGCTCTCAGGGCATAGACCTGGCACGGGATGCCGATGACGGCGAGCCGCCTGAAGCCCTGGGCGCGGGCAGGCTCCAAAAGTGCGAGGAGCGGCGCGTAGCCCATCCGCATGCCGCGGCACTGCGCCATCGCCTCGGGGCGGGTGACGATGACCGGGAGAGGGCGCCAGCGGTCGTCGGGGTCGGGCGCCATGGTGAGAACCGCGTCGACCGTGCCGGTCTCGAGCAGCCGCTCGCCGATCCGGGTCGTGATCCCGGTCCACTGGGCCCCCTCCCGAGGATGCTCCAGGGCGGCCCGGAGCATCCGCCGGTAGGGTCCGAAGAAGCGTTCGTCGCCCCGCTCGGGGTCGCGGGCCCGGCCGTGCACGCTGGCCTCGAGTCCCGGATAGTCGGGCTTGATGAACTGGCACGCCCGGCCGCAGGCCTTGGGCTCGCGGCTGCGCGAGATGCCGCAATCGGTGCAGAGCCCGCGCGGCGCCGCTTCGCCCAGCGGCGGCGCCCAGAGCGGCGGAATCGGTGGCGCGGCGTCGTCGCTCGGCTGCTGCATTTCACTGGCATTGTCGTCGAGCGTCACGCTGCCTGCCCCCTTCGCTCCGCTGAGCGCTTCGATCTGGGTGTCATGCTAGTGGCAGATCGGGCACAGCTCCACCCCGGAGGTTGAACCGAGCTGCGGCATCGGCTTTATCCGAACAGCGACTGGCGCAAGATAGCGTCACATGCCAGAGGCAAGCTTGGAGCAGGAGTTGAACGGAATGGTGAGGAAGATGGGCGTGCGGCACGGGGCAATTTGCGGGGCCTTGACACTGGCCCTGCTCGCGGCCCCGGCGGCGGCCGATCGGTTGATCGACGGCAAGGCCGCGGCCGAGCTCGGCGACTACGAGACCGCGGTCGCCATCTGGACGCCGCTGGCCGAGGCCAACGATCCCCGGGCCGAGACCTATCTCGGGATCATGTACGACAACGGCTACGGCGTGCCGCAGGATCGTGAAGCGGCTTTTCGTTGGTTCGAGCGGGCGGCCGACCGCGGCTACGCCAAGGCGCAATACCATCTGGGATTCATGTATCATCACGGGCGCGGCGTGCAGCGCAGCCAGTCCGAGGCGTTGAGATGGTATCACTCGGCGGCTGCGCAGGGCGATCCGGCAGCGCAGTACAATCTCGGCCGGATGTATACGCACGGCCTCGCCGTGCCGCGCGATCTGGTCGAGGCGCATATGTGGATGGCGCTCGCATCGCGCGACCGCACCTCGATCCGCCCACTGGCGACCCGCGATCAGCGCGCGCTCGAGCGGCGGATGAGCGAGGCGGAGGTCGAGCTCGCGGTGGAACGGGCGGAGAACTGGCGGCCCGGCTGATCAGTCCTTCGCCAGCCCCTGAAAGGCCTCCTCACCCCACACCTGCCGGACCTGCCGGTCGCGGCCGCAGGCGAAGCGGTAGCCGGTGTAGCGGAACGAATTCTCCAGGTAGTACTCCTGGTGGTAGTCCTCGGCCGGCCAGAAGGCAGGAGCATCGAGGACGGGGGTGACGACGGACCGCCCGAGCACCGCCTCGGCGGCCGCGATCGCCGCCTCGGCCGCCTCGCGCTTGTCGTCGTCGGCGACGAAGATCGCGCTTCGATAGGCGGGCCCGCGGTCGCAAAACTGTCCTCCGTCGTCCGTGACGTCGATGGTCCGCAGGAAAATGTCGAGCAGCTCGGCATAGCTCGTCGCGGACGGATCGAAGGTGACCCGCACCGCCTGGTAATGGCCGAACGCCTTGTGGTTCTCGTAGGTCGGGTCGTCGTTCTCCCCACCGATATAGCCCGAGACCGTCTCGCTCACCCCCGGCACCTTGTCCATGTCGGCCTCGACGCACCAAAAGCACCCGCCGGCGAAGATCGCGTCGGCAGTCTCCTGGGCCTTGGCGGTGCTGGCCGAGGCGAGGCCGGCAACGAGTGCCAAGGCGGCGGCAACGCTCGGTCTGGTCGGCATCGGCGGGCTCCCTTTCTGTTGTCGTGTCGTTCCGCTGCAGCAAGATAGCGCGCGGCGACGAAGTTTCAGTGCTCGTGCCAGCCACCAAACACCAGCTTGACCACGCCCGCCGGCGCGCTACCATCTCTTTCGGCTGTAATCGCGTGTGGGAGAGTTCGGCAAGGCCTTCGGGTTTTGTCGGCGCCGAAGGAGCAACCGCCCCGGAAACTCTCAGGCACCAGGACCGCGCGCGAGTTGGCCCTCTGGAGAGCGGGTGCGATGGCACCCCACCGACGGGGAAGACGGCAGCTGCCGTCTGAATCTCTCAGGTCAGGGACAGAGGGGGCGTCGTGGCGGAGCCATGCGGCTTCGCGTCTGACGCTGCAGCGGGGTGCATGCCTTGACCGATCTCTCGACCACACCGCTCGATGCCCTGCACCGCGAACTCGGCGGTCGCATGGTCGATTTCGCCGGCTGGGCCATGCCGGTGCAGTTCCCGACCGGCATCATCAAGGAGCATGGTCAGGCCCGCGAGCGTGCCGCCCTCTTCGATGTCTCGCACATGGGCCAGGTGCTGATCGAAGGGCCGGAGGCGGCAGCGGCAATCGAGCGACTGGTGCCGGCGGATATCCAGGGCCTGGCACCCGGCCGGGCGCGCTATACGCAGCTCACCAACGAGAGCGGCGGGATGATCGACGATCTGATCGTCACTGCGACCGAGACCGGCCTCTTCGTCGTCGTCAATGCCGGCGGGCGCGAGGGTGATCTGGCGCATCTGGAAGCGCATTTGCCCGACCACGACGTCCGCCTGCTGGCCGATCGTGCGCTCCTGGCGCTGCAGGGTCCGGCCGCCGTCGACGTCCTTGCCGGCTTGGCCCCCGAGGTCGACGAGCTCGCCTTCATGGAGAGCCGCGAGCTGGTGCTTTCGGGCCTCGACGTGCGCGTCTCGAGGCTCGGCTATACCGGCGAGGACGGCTTCGAGATCTCGGTCCATGCCGACCACGCGCAGAAGCTCGCTCGCACGCTGCTCGCCAACGAGAACGTTGCGCCGGCGGGGCTGGGTGCTCGGGATTCGCTCAGGCTCGAGGCCGGGCTCTGCCTCTACGGCCACGACATCGACGAGACCACGAGCCCCGTCGAAGCCTCGCTCGCCTGGACGATCGGCAAGCGCCGGCGGGCGGAGGGTGGTTTTTTTGGCGAGGAACGCATCCTTCGCGAGCTGAAGGACGGGCCGTCGCGCCGTCTCGTCGGGCTCCGCCCCGAGGGCCGTGCGCCGGCGCGCGAGGGGGCGGCGATCCAGGACGAGGCCGGCAATCGGGTCGGCCGGGTCACCAGCGGTGGCTTCGGCCCCACCATCCAGGCACCCGTCGCCATGGGCTATGTCGAGAACCGGCTGCGCGAACCCGGCACCAGGCTCGCGATCGAGCTGCGCGGCAAGCCCGTGCCGGCCGAGGTTTCAAAGCTGCCGTTCGTGCCGCACCGTTATCATCGCTGAGGGGAAGATCGATGGCGCGCTACTTTACCAAGGATCACGAGTGGCTGGACGTGGCGGGGGATATCGCCACGGTCGGCATCACCGACCACGCCCAGGAGCAGCTGGGTGATGTGGTCTTCGTCGAGCTGCCGGGGCCGGGCACCGAGGTGACCAAGGGCGGCGAGGCTGCCGTGGTCGAGAGTGTCAAGGCCGCCTCCGACGTCTACGCGCCGGCGACCGGCAAGGTCACCGAGAGCAACAGCGCCCTCGAGGACAACCCTGCCATGGTCAACGAGGACGCCGAGGGCGGCGCCTGGTTCTTCAAGCTCGAGCTCGCCGACAAGAGCGAGCTCGAAGGCCTGATGGACGCCGAGGCCTATCAGGCCTTTCTCGAGACGATCGAATAGGGGCGCCTTGGTCGCCCGTCCGCAACGAGCTGGAGCATTTGCCCATGGGTAAGGTCGAGACCTTCGAGCCGGCCGCCACCGACACCGCCTTCGGCCCCTTCGTCGCGCGCCATATCGGCCCGAACGAGGCGGAGATCACCGCCATGCTGGACGTGGTCGGTGCCGACTCGCTCGACGGCCTGATCGATGAGACGGTGCCCGGGGCGATTCGCCAGACCACACCGCTCGAGCTTCCGCCGGCGCTCGACGAGCCAGCGGCGCTGGCCCGGATGGCCGAGCTGGCTGGCAAGAACGAGGTGAAGCGCTCGCTCATCGGCATGGGGTATTACGGCACCCATACCCCGCCGGTCCTGCTGCGCAACCTCTTCGAGAACCCCGGCTGGTACACCGCCTACACGCCCTATCAGGCCGAGATCAGCCAGGGCCGGCTCGAAGCGCTGTTGAACTGGCAGCAGGCCGTGGTCGATCTCACCGGCATGGAGCTCGCTAACGCCTCGCTGCTCGACGAGGCGACGGCCGCGGCCGAGGCGATGACGCTGGCGCACCGGATGGCCAAGTCCAAGGCCGAGGCGTTCTTCGTCGACGCCGACACCCACCCGCAGACCAAGGCCGTGCTGCGCACCCGGGCGGCGCCTTTGGGCATCGAGATCGTCGAAGGTGACCCGCTCGGCGATCTCGAAGCGGAGAAGGTCTTCGGCGCTCTGCTGTCGTACCCGGGATCGTCCGGCGCGATTCGCGATTTCCGCCCCGCCGTCGAGGCGTTGCACGAGGCCAAGGCGCTGGTCGCCGTCGCCAGCGACCTGCTCGCCCTCTGCCTCCTCGAGGCGCCGGGCAAGTGGGAGGCCGACATCGTCCTCGGCTCCGCCCAGCGCTTCGGCGTGCCGATGGGGATGGGCGGGCCGCACGCCGCCTTCTTCGCCACCAAGGACGCGATGAAGCGCTCGATGCCCGGGCGGATCATCGGCGTCAGCCAGGACGCCCGCGGCAAGCCGGCGCTGCGCATGGCGCTGCAGACCCGCGAGCAGCACATCCGCCGCGAGAAGGCGACGAGCAATATCTGCACGGCCCAGGTGCTGCTCGCCGTGATGGCCGGGATGTACGCCGTCTGGCACGGGGCCAAGGGGCTGAAGACGATCGCCGAGCGCGTCCACGGCCTCACCGCCGACCTCGCCGGCCGGCTGGAGGCAGCCGGCATCGCGCGGGTCAACGAGAAGTTCTTCGACACCCTGACGCTCGCCGTTCCCGGCAACGCGGAGGCGCTGCTGCAAAAGGCGGTCGCGGCCGGCTTCAACCTTCGGCCCGTGGATGGCGACCACGTGGCGCTTTCCCTGGACGAGACGGTGACGGCAGAGGAGGTCGAGAGTCTGGCCGCCGTCCTCGGTGCCGAAGCCCCGAGCAAGCGGCCGAAGGGCCTGCCGGAAGGCCTGGCGCGCAAGACGCCCTACCTCGAGCATCCCGTCTTCAGCCTGCACCGCAGCGAGACCCAGCTGCTCCGCTACATGCGCAAGCTGCAGCTCAAGGACCTGGCGCTGGACCGCTCGATGATCCCCTTGGGCTCCTGCACCATGAAGTTGAATGCCGCGGCCGAGATGATGCCGGTGAGCATGGCGGGGTTCGCCCACATCCACCCCTTCGCGCCCGCGGATCAGACCGAGGGCTACCGGCAGCTCTTCGCCGACCTCGAGGCCTGGCTCGAGGCGATCACCGGGTTCGATGCCGTCTCCTTGCAGCCCAATGCCGGCAGCCAGGGCGAGTATGCCGGCCTCCTCGCGATCCGCGCCTGGCACCGCTCGCGTGGCCAAGAGAGCCGCGACGTCTGCCTGATCCCCTCCTCCGCGCACGGCACAAATCCGGCGAGTGCGGTGATGGCCGGGATGCGCGTCGTGGTGGTCGCCTGCGACGATCAGGGCAATGTCGACCTCGACGACCTGACCTCGAAGGCCGAGACCCACGAGGATCGCCTGGCCGCCTTGATGATCACTTATCCCTCGACCCACGGTGTCTTCGAGGCGCACGTCAAGGACGTCTGCGCCGTCGTCCACGAGCATGGCGGGCAGGTCTACATGGACGGCGCCAACCTCAACGCGCTGGTGGGCTTGTGCCGTCCGGCCGACATCGGCGCCGATGTCAGCCACATGAACCTGCACAAGACCTTCTGCATCCCGCACGGCGGCGGCGGGCCCGGCATGGGCCCGATCGGCGTCAAGGCGCACCTCGCCCCCTTCCTCCCGGGCCATCCCGTCACCGGCGAGGGCGGAGACGAGAGCCTCGGCACGATCTCGGCCGCCGCTTTCGGCTCACCCTCGATCCTGCCGATCACCTGGGCCTATATCGCAATGATGGGGGCCAAGGGCCTTACCCGGGCGAGCGAGGTTGCGATCTTGAACGCCAACTACATCGCAAAGCGCCTCGAGGGCCACTATCCCGTCGTCTACAAGGGCGAGAACGGCCGCGTCGCGCACGAGTGCATCATCGACTTTCGTGACATCAAGCAGCAGACCGGCGTCAGCTCGGAGGACGTCGCCAAGCGGCTGGTGGACTACGGCTTTCATGCCCCCACCATGTCCTGGCCGGTGCCCGAGACGATGATGATCGAGCCCACGGAAAGCGAGGCCAAGGGGGAGCTCGACCGCTTCTGCGACGCGATGATCGGCATCCGCGACGAGATCCGCGCGATCGAGAAGGGCAAGAGCGACAAGGCCGACAACCCCCTGAAGCACGCCCCGCACACCGCCGACCTCCTGCTCGGCGAGTGGACCCGCGGCTACAGCAAGGCCCAGGCCTTCACGCCATTGGGCGGCGATCTCACCGACAAGTACTGGCCGCCGGTGGCGCGCGTCGACAACGTCTACGGCGACCG